>JBLRWJ010000052.1:0-18144 GCA_047921315.1 Rhodobacterales bacterium
ACCAGCTCGGAGGACGCCGCCGGAGAATTTCCACCACTTTCGAGACACGACCATCCGCTCAGCTATGATGCAGCTATGACTTTGCGACACGGTGACCCTTGACCATGACAGGTGCTGCCCGTAAACCTCGCCAAGTTTGCCTGCACGGTGCTGCGCGCGGGCTGATGGGCTGGAGCGGGCATCAAACCGCACCAAACCCGCCCTGCCTGACGCAGCCCAGCCGAAACCGGAGAGACCCCATGCAACAGTCCACTGCCCCCCGCCCCACCGCCTGCCTTGCCCTTGCGGATGGCACGCTGTTTTATGGTCGCGGCTTCGGGGCCACTGGCGAGACGCAGGCGGAACTTTGCTTCAACACCGCCATGACCGGATATCAGGAGATCATGACAGACCCCTCCTATGCCGGGCAGGTCGTGACCTTTACCTTTCCCCATATCGGCAATGTCGGCGTGAACCCCGATGATGATGAAACCGCCGATCCTGTTGCGGCGGGCATGGTTGTCAAATGGGACCCGACCGAGCCAAGCAACTGGCGCGCGGCAGAGCATCTGACCACTTGGTTGCAACGGCGCGGCCGCATCGCCATTGGCGGGATCGACACCCGCCGCCTGACCCGTGCGATCCGCCAGCAGGGCGCACCGCATGTGGCGCTGGCCCATAACCCGGACGGGGTGTTTGATATCGAGGCGCTTGTCGCCCGCGCCCGCGCCTTTCCCGGCCTCAAGGGGCTGGATCTGGCCCGCGATGTCACCTGCGCGCAATCCTACCGCTGGGATGAGATGCGCTGGGCCTGGCCGGATGGCCACCAGCGCCAGCTTGACGCCAAATTCAAGGTCGTGGCCGTGGATTACGGGGCCAAGCGCAATATCCTGCGTTGTCTGGCCTCTGTCGGCTGCGAGGTCACCGTTATGCCCGCATCCTCCACCGCCGAGGATGTGCTGGCCCAGAACCCCGATGGCGTGTTCCTGTCCAACGGTCCGGGTGATCCGGCAGCAACAGGCGTTTATGCGGTGCCGATGATCCAAGGCGTGCTGAAGCATGATCTGCCGGTCTTTGGCATCTGTCTGGGCCATCAGATGCTGGCGCTGGCGCTGGGGGCGCAAACCATCAAAATGAACCACGGCCATCACGGCGCGAACCATCCGGTCAAGGATCTGGAAACCGGCAAAGTGGAAATCACCTCGATGAATCATGGCTTTGCCGTGGATAGCCAAACGCTGCCCGATAACGTGCTGGAGACCCATGTGTCGCTGTTTGACGGGTCCAATTGCGGTATCCGGCTGGCGGATCGTCCGGTGTTTTCGGTGCAATACCACCCCGAGGCCAGCCCCGGCCCGCAAGACAGTTTCTACCTGTTTGAACGCTTTGCCGCGCAAATGGCGGAACGTGCGAAAAAGGCTGTCAGTTAATCACTCGTTAAGACGGCATTAACCAAACCTTGGCATCCTTGCTCAAGAGGTCGCAGGACAATGTTCCTGCGGCTTGTTTTGAGAAAGGATCGGGCGCATGCTGCACCAGACCAATGGCGGATCGCCCCCCCCGCCCGCCGATTCTGCGCGGGACAAGACGGTACGGCAGCCACAACGCCCTGCGCTGCCGCTGCTGCCCAAGGGCGGACGCGCCGCCCCTGATCTGGGCCGCTATCTGGTCAATACCAAACTGATCAGTATCAGCCAGATGCTGGGCGCACAGCGCCAGCTGACCCGTGATCAGGCGCAACTGGCCGATATCGCCCTCAATGAAGGGTGGCTGGACGCGGACAGGCTGCATCAGGCGCGGGCTGATTGCTTTGGTTTGCGGCAGATAGATCTGGCCGAACAGCCCCCAGATCCGCAGCTGCTGGATGGTCTTCGTGCTGATATCTGCCTCCATGGCGGGGTGTTGCCGTGGCGCATGGCGCCGAATGGCACGCTGTTGATGGCCACCTGCCGCCCCGAAACCTTTGCCGATGCCTGCGCCGGTCTGCCCGCCCCCTACCACCGCGCCCAGCCCGTTCTGGTCACCCCCGCAGCGCTGGAGGCCGCTATTGCCCGTCACTGGCGCGACAGTATGGCCCAGGCCGCCCTGTCGCGCGTTCCCTTGCAGGAAAGCTGCCGCAGCTGGACCTCGCCCTTGGGGTTGCACCGTGTCACGCTTGGCGTGGCGGCGGCGGTGCTGCTGGCCTGCATTATGGTCTTTCCCGTCACGGTCTTTGCGGTTCTGGCGATCTGGGCGCTGGCCACGCTGGCGGTTGCTGCGCTGCATAAAACGGCCGCCTTGGTGGCCTTTTTGACCCGCACCAGCGCACCAGCACCCACCGCCCCTGCAGCGGTCATGCCCCACCACACCCAGCCCGCCCCCCCGTTTGATCCCGGCTATCAGCGCCCCGTCTTCTCGGTCATGGTGCCGCTGTTCCGCGAGGCGGAAGTTGCCGATATCCTGATCCGGCGGCTGGAAAAACTCCGCTATCCCAAGGCTTTGCTGGATGTTCTTCTGATCCTTGAGGAATGCGATCATATCACCCGTGACGCCTTGGCGCAGACCCGCCTGCCCCCTTGGATGCGGATCATCACCGTCCCTGACGGGCAACCGCGCACCAAGCCACGCGCCATGAATTACGCGCTGGATTTCTGCCGTGGCGATATCATCGGCATCTATGACGCCGAAGATGCGCCCGATCCCGACCAGCTTGACAAGGTCGCCGCCCGGTTCGCCCGCGCGCCGCCCGATCTGGTCTGCCTGCAAGGGGTGTTGGATTATTATAACCCGCGTCAGAACTGGCTGGCGCGGTGCTTTACCATTGAATATGCAAGCTGGTTCCGCGTGATGATGCCGGGCATGGCGCGGCTGGGCTTTGCTATCCCCTTGGGTGGCACCACGCTGTTTTTCCGCCGCGATGCGCTGGAGACCCTTGGCGGCTGGGACGCGCATAACGTGACCGAGGATGCCGATCTGGGCTTTCGTCTGGCCCGCCACGGCTACCGGACCGAGATGATCGAGACCACCACCCAAGAAGAGGCGAATTGCCACCCCCTGCCATGGATCAAGCAACGCTCGCGCTGGCTCAAGGGGTATATGGTCACCTATCTGGTGCATATGCGCCGCCCGCGCCTGTTGTTGCGCCAACTTGGCCTGTGGCGCTTCATCGGCTACCAAACCCATTTCGTCACCGCAATATCGCAGTTTCTGCTTGCCCCGGTGCTATGGTCCTTCTGGCTGGTGCTGCTGGGCCTGCCGCATCCGCTTGACGGGGTGCTGTCCGCCCCGGTGCTGACCGCGACCGCAAGGATGTTTCTGCTGGTCGAGGCGCTAACCATTGCCGCCGGCCTGATCGCCGTATCAGGCCCGGCGCATCGCCACCTGCTCTTCTGGGTGCCGACCTTGCATTTCTATTTTCCGCTGGGCGTTCTGGCCGCCTATAAGGCCTTGTACGAGCTGGCCTTTGCGCCCTTCTATTGGGACAAAACCATGCATGGCCATTCCCTTGGCCCACGCAAAAAGCGCGGGATTCTGGCGCGGCTGCTCACTCCACACTCTTGAGCGTGCCGCTATCCAGCTTCAGCCGCGTCACAAAGGCCTTGGAGATATGATCCTTCAGCGCGTGATAGGCCGCCATCTCGTCGCGCGCCTCAATCGCTGCGACAATCGCATCATGTTCGGCCAAAGCATCCTCGCCGCGCCCCTGCGCCGCCAGCGATGTTGTCGCCATCAGCGCCATGGAGCGATGCACAAGGTCCAACTGCTGCACCAGATACCTGTTATGCGAGGCCAGATGGATCTGCTTGTGAAACCGCCTGTTCGCGCGCGCCAAGCCCTTGGGATTGCCCAAAAGCGCGCGATCGGCCTCGACCATATCGCGCAGCACGCGGGCTTCTTCGGCGGTGGCGTGGCGCGCGGCCAAACGCGCGGCCAGCCCCTCCAACTCGGCGCGCACCACGTAAAGCTCGCTCAACTGGTTGTGATCCAATGAGGCCACAATCAGGCTGCGGCCATCCCGCGTCAGCAAGGATTGCGTCTCAAGCCTTTGTAATGCCTCACGAATCGGTGTGCGCGACACACCAAACCGTTCTGCCAGCTCGCTTTCCACCAGACGGTCACCGGGGCGGTAGATGCCGGTATCAATCGCTTCGAGGATCAGAAAATAAGCGTCTTTCTGCACCGGTTTAAGATCCTTCATCCCTGCCATCTCCTTGTTCATCGGCGCAGACTATCGCCCGCCCCCCCTGACAGGCAAGGCGCAACTGTTGCGCATATGTCCAGACCAAAGTAGCGTACCCCTATGCCAAAGCACCATTTCACACATGTCGCCAATTGGGTCTTTGACCTTGATAACACGCTTTATCCGCCACAGGCGCGCCTGTTCGACCAGATCGAGGTGCGGATGACGCAATTCGTGATGGAGGCTTTGGGCGTAGATCATGCCCGCGCCAACCACCTGCGCCACCATTATTGGAAAACCTACGGCACCACGCTGGCGGGGTTGATGCGCGAACATGATGTCGATCCCGCCCCTTATCTGAACCATGTGCATGATATCAGCCTTGATCATCTGGAGGTGGATACCGCGCTGGTGGCGCACATCCGCGCCCTGCCCGGCCGCAAGATTGTCTATACCAATGGCTGTGCCCCCTATGCCGAACGCGTGATCGCCGCGCGCGGTATGTCCGGCCTGTTCGATGCCGTCTACGGCGTTGAGCATGCGGGTTTTTTGCCCAAGCCCGAAACAGCAGCCTTTGAAACGGTGTTTGCACTGGACGGGATGCAAACCAGGACCGCCGCCATGTTCGAGGATGATCAGCGCAATCTGGCCGCCCCCCATGCAATGGGGATGCAAACTGTGCATGTCGCCCCGGACCCGCATGCAGCGGATCATATCCACCACCATACCGATGATCTGACAGGGTTTCTGGCCCGCCTTCTCTGATAGGCTTTTGGCGATATGCTGCGCTGTGGCCCAGCACAGGACCGCAACGCGCAACTGCGGCACCTTGCCGCGCTGCGGCAATCCGCGCCTTTCATCGCGCGCAAGGGTGCCTAGCTGAAAGGCCACTGTCGGATGCGTCCGATACCTGACCCCGCAAAAGGACCCCACAGCATGAGCAAGATCGACACGGCCCTCCTTGCCGCCCCCGCCGCGGCACAGCCCGGCATCACCAAAGCAGCCGAAAAACCGGCAGCAAAGGGCAAGAATCCCGCGCCCCTGATCCTGACGATCATCGCTTTCGCCCTGATTCTGTGGGGCCTGTCGATCGCCGCATTCGGTATTCCCGGCCTCTATATCCCCGCGCTGGTCGCCGTGCCGGTCATCTTTACCCTGCTGCTGTTCATCACCCGCGGCTAGGCGACCTCCGCGCAGGCGGACGCAATGCCGCTTGGACCTTTGCCCGCCACCGCACTAAGTATCAATGCAGGAGGGCCGATCATGCGCCAGTTTGATTACGATTTCCTTGTCTCCGGTGGCGGTGTTGCCGGTCTGACAGCAGCCGCGGTGTTCGGCAGTGCCGGGTTTAGTGTGCTCTGCGTCGATCCCGCACCGCCCATCACCACGCGGGAGGCCGAGGGCGCAGACCTGCGCACCACCGCTTTTTTGCAGCCCGCTCAGGCGCTTCTGGACCGTGCCGGCCTGTGGGACAGGCTGGCCCCGCATGCCGCAGGGCTGCAGATCATGCGGATTGTCGATGCTGGCGGGGCCGACCCCACGCCGCGCCAGACCCGTGACTTCAACGCGGCTGACATCTCGGACAAGCCCTTTGGCTGGAACCTGCCTAACTGGTTGTTGCGCCGCGAAATGGTGGCGCGGCTGGAGGAATTGCCAAATGTGACCTTCCGCCCCGGCACCGGCGTGCAATCCGTTTTCACGCGGCAGGCCGAGGCGCGTGTTGGCCTGTCAGATGGCAGCAGCGCCCGCGTGCGGCTGGTCATCGCCGCCGATGGCCGCGACTCGCCTGTGCGCCAAGCGGTGGGCGTCCCGGTCAAAACCACCCGTTACGGACAAAAGGCGCTGGCCTTTGCCGTGACCCATCCGATGCCGCATGACAATATCTCGACCGAGATCCACCGCTCCGGCGGCCCCTTCACGCTGGTGCCGCTGCCCGATTTCAACGGCATGCCCTCCTCTGCGATTGTCTGGATGGAACAGGGGCCCGAGGCGCTGCGGCTCGCCGCCCTGCCGCAGCCGGAATTTGAAGCGGCGATGAACACCCGTTCCTGCAATCTCTATGGCCCCCTGACGTTGGCCTCGCGCCGCACTGTCTGGCCAATCATCAGCCAAGTGGCCACGCGCATGACGGGCGAACGCGTGGCGCTGGTGGCCGAGGCCGCGCATGTCGTGCCCCCGATCGGTGCGCAGGGCCTGAACATGAGCCTTGGTGACATGCGCGTATTGCTGGAACTGGCGCAAGCCGCGCCTGACCGGCTGGGCGACAAGGCGATGCTGGATACATACCACCACCGCCGCCATACCGAAGTGCGCGCCCGTGTCGCGGGGATTGATCTGCTCAACCGCGCCTCGATGATGGCAGCACAACCGCTGCGCGATATCCGTGCGGCCGGGCTGAACGCGATCTATTCCATGCCTGCGGTCCGGCGCACGTTGATGCAGATGGGGCTGGGTGCCAAAGCCTGATTGTGGCATATGCCGCCCCGTCGGAGCCTCCGGCGGGGATATTTAAGGCAAGAAGAAACAGCGACGGTTACATAACCTGATCCAGCACAGGCTTGAGCCGCGCCAGCGTGGCGGGAACATCATAGAGCTTGTCCAGCCCGAACAGGCCCAGCCGGAAGGTGCGAAAGCCCTCAGGCTCGTCGCATTGCAGTGGCACACCGGCGGCGATCTGCATGCCGAGGGCGGCAAATTTCCTGCCGTTCTGGATCTCGGGATCGCTGGTATAGCTGACCACAACACCCGGCGCGCCAAAGCCATCCGCAGCGACCGAAACAACGCCCTTTTCGGCCAGCATTGCCCGCACGCCATTGCCCAGATCCCATTGCGCCTGGCGCAACGCCTCGAACCCGAAGGCGCGCGTCTCGACCATCGTGTCGCGGAAGGCGCGCAGCGCGTCCGTGGGCATGGTGGCATGATAGGCATGCCCGCCGCCTTCATAGGTCTGCATGATGCCATACCATTTCTTCAGATCGACCGCGAAACTGTCGCTTTGCGTCTGGTCCAGACGTTGGATGGCGCGCTGTGACAGCATCACCAATCCGGCCGAGGGCGAGGCCGACCACCCCTTTTGCGGCGCAGAGATCAGCACATCCACCCCCGTCGCCTTCATATCGACCCAAGCACAACCGCTGGCGATACAATCCAGCACCATCAGCGCGCCCACCTCATGCGCGGCGCTGGCCAGTGCTTCGATATAGGTATCCGGCAAGATCAATCCGGCGGATGTTTCCACATGCGGCGCAAAGACCACATCGGGTTTGGCCGCGCGGATGGCGGCTGTCACCTCGTCAATCGGGGCAGGCGCGAAAGGGGCTGTCACCCCGTTTCCGGTCTGGCGTGCCTTGAACACGGTGGTATGTGCGGTAAAGGCGCCTGCATCAAAAATCTGGCTCCAACGATAGGAAAACCAGCCGTTACGCACCACCAGCGCATGGGCATCATGGCCAAACTGCCGCGCTACCGCCTCCATTGCATAGGTGCCGCCACCGGGGATCAGCGCCACGCCATCGGCATTGTACACCTCTTTCAGCATGGCCGAGATATCGCGCATCACCTGCTGGAATTGCGCGCTCATGTGGTTGAGCGAGCGGTCGGTGAACACGACCGAGAATTCCAGCAACCCGTCAGGGTCCACAGTGTTCAACAGCGCAGTCATGGGCGGTTCCTCCTTGGGGTTTTGCAAGGCGTAGCGCGGTGCGCGTCCGAAATCAAAGCCCCATTCGCCGCAGGCCTATATCGGACCGGGGCGGCGCTCCTCCGAGAGCAGCACATTCGCTTCCACATCGCCCACGCCGGGCAGGGTCATGATCCGGCGGCGCAGCACGCGCTCGAAATCGGAAATATCCCGCGCCACCACGCGCAGACGGTAATCATATAGCCCCAGAATATGCTCCACCGTCTGCACTTCGGGGATGGCGGTCACCGCGCGCTCGAAATCCTCGAGGCTGACACGGCCCTTGGTGGCCAGTTTCACGCCCAGAAACACCGTCACGCCAAAGCCAAGCTTGGCGTGATCCAGCACCAAGCGCCGCCCCTTGATCGCACCCGCATCCTGCAACCGCTTGATCCGCCGCCATGCCGCCGGCTGCGACAGCCCAAGGCCGCGCCCGATCGCCCCCGCGCTTTGGCTCGCATCCGCCACCAAGGCCCGCAGGATGGCGCGGTCGGTCTCATCCAGATCCAGACCCATGCTCATACCGGCAAAACCTCGTCCGATTTGATCCGCGCCACATGCATCAGCGCCTCGATATCGGCGATATGCGGCAAGGTCAGAATCCGGCTGCGATATAATTGCTGATAATGCGCCATATCCCGCGCAATCACCGACAGGCGCAGATCGACGCGGCCCAGAAATGTCTGGATCTCCAGCACTTCGGGTATTTCGCGCGCGGCGGCCAGAAAATCATCAAACGCCCGCGTCACCGTCTTGTCGAGCGTGATCCGCAAACTGACCTCTACCGCATAGCCCAGCACCTGCCAGTCGATCACCGCGTGCTGCCCTTTCAGGATTCCGCGCGCGGCCAACCGCTCCAGCCGCCGCCAGCAGGTCGCTTGCGTCACACCGGCCCGTTCCGCCAGATCCGCTGTCCCCAAACCGGGATCGGCCTGATACTGGCGCAGAATGCGGCGATCGGTATCATCAAGCATGATTTATGCACCTTTAATGAAAATACGCATGATCCTTCATTGTTCTTACAAATACTCATAAAAAACGAAAACACAATGAGCGTGGGATCGTTATGGTCCCTGTCAGAGCACCGCTCGACACAGCATAGCGAAAGGATCATCCCATGCGCGTTTATTATGACCGCGATTGCGACATCAACCTGATCAAGGACAAGAAAGTGGCCATTCTCGGCTATGGCTCCCAAGGCCATGCCCATGCGCTGAACCTGCGCGATTCGGGGGCGAAAAACCTTGTTGTTGCCCTGCGCGAAGGCAGCCCTTCGGCGCAGAAAGCCACGAGCGAAGGCCTTACGGTCATGGGCATCGCTGAGGCCGCCGCTTGGGCCGACCTGATCATGTTCACCATGCCCGATGAATTGCAGGCCGAAACCTACAAAAAATACGTCCATGACAATATCCGCGAAGGTGCCGCCATTGCTTTTGCCCATGGCCTGAACATCCATTTCGGCCTGATTGATCCCAAACCCGGTGTTGACGTGATCATGATGGCCCCCAAAGGCCCCGGCCATACCGTGCGCGGCGAATATACCAAAGGCGGCGGCGTGCCTTGCCTTGTGGCCGTGCATAATAATGCCTCCGGCAAAGCGCTGGAGCTGGGGCTGTCCTATTGCTCGGCCATCGGTGGCGGGCGTTCCGGCATCATCGAGACCAATTTCCGCGAGGAATGTGAAACCGATCTGTTCGGTGAACAGGCCGTGCTGTGCGGTGGTCTGGTCGAACTGATCCGCATGGGTTTCGAGACGCTGGTCGAGGCTGGCTACGCCCCCGAAATGGCTTATTTCGAGTGTCTGCATGAGGTCAAACTGATCGTCGATCTGATCTATGAGGGCGGTATCGCCAACATGAACTACTCGATCTCGAACACCGCCGAATACGGCGAATATGTCAGCGGCCCGCGCATCCTGCCTTATGATGAAACCAAAGCCCGCATGAAAGCCGTGCTGCGCGACATCCAGACCGGCAAATTCGTGCGTGACTTCATGCAGGAAAACGCCGTGGGCCAGCCCTTCTTCAAAGGCACCCGCCGCCTGAATGACGAGCACCAGATCGAGCGTGTGGGCGAGCAGTTGCGCGGCATGATGCCGTGGATCTCGGCTGGCAAAATGGTCGACAAAGCCAAAAACTGATCCTCACACGGCGCGTCACCTTCGTGGCGCAAAGCATTGATAATAGGGTGCTCCTTGCGGGGGGCGCCTTTTTCCATGCGGTTTGGCCCGCCCCGTGCCACAGCTTTTGTCGTGGCGCGGTGGACATCCCCCGCAGCGCGTGGTTATTGCCGCGCATGGCACAACAACCCACCGCCGCGAACTGGGCCTCGATCGGTCTGCTGGGCCTTGTCTGGGGCGGCACCTTCATGGTTGTCGCCGTGGCGCTGCGCGATTACGGCCCCGTCACTGTGGCTTGCGCGCGCACCACGCTGGGGGCCTTTGCGCTGCTGGTGCTGATGCGCGTCATGGGGCGGCGCTGGCCCACTGCGGACGGGCGGCTTTGGGGGTTTCTGATTGCAATCGGTTTGCTATCCACCGCGCTGCCGTTTTTCCTGCTCAGTTGGGGCCAGCAATATGTGCCCTCGGCCTTTGCGGGGATATCCATGGCAGCACTGCCGCTGTTCGTGCTGCCGCTTGCGCATGTCTTTGCGGACGAGCCTTTGACCCTGCGCCGCACGGCGGGGGTGATCGTGGGCTTTATCGGTGCGGCGGTCCTGATCGGGCCGGGGGTTTTTGTCGCCACGGGCGACCGCGCCGCGATGGGGCAACTGGCCTGTGTCGCCGCCGCGCTGTCCTATGCCGTGGCCGCGATCCTGACGCGGCGTTGCCCGCCGGTTGATCCGGTTGTGCTATCCACGATCACGCTGGTGGTGGGGTCTGTCGTGCTGATCCCTGCGATGCTGCTGGCCGAGGGCGTGCCCGGATGGGCCGGACAAACCAGCGGCTTTGCGATCCTGTTTCTGGGGCTGATGCCCACCGCCTTGGCCGCATTGTTGCGGGTGCATGTGATCCGCAGCGCAGGCCCGGTTTTCATGACGCTGGTCAATTATCAGGTGCCGCTGTGGTCTATGGCCTTCGGCGCGCTGATCCTGTCCGAGGCGCTGCCATGGCGCTTTTTTGCCGCTTTGGCGCTGATCATGGCGGGCCTCGCGCTCAGCCAATGGGGCGCGCTGATGCGGATGTTCGGGCGGGGCGTTAAATCCTGATGCGCCTTACCTGAAACAAGATAAGGGCCGCACCCGACCGCGGGTGGACGTTCACACCGTTTGAGTGGGGCAGTTTATCGCGCAGCATATTGCAAGCTTTGTGGCTGGTGCTGCGTTGCAAAAGCGCCCGCCCGGGGGGCGGTCGGGCGCTGCCCGGACCGCTGGCGCGGCCGTTCCGGGCAAAAACCCAACCTGCCCGCGCCACCTTCCTAGACGGCCTCTTTTACCGCCTCCACGATCCCGCCCACCACCTGCGCCAAGAGCGCCTCATCCTCGCATTCCGCCATGACACGGATCAACGGTTCGGTGCCCGATTTGCGGATCAAAAGCCGCCCCTTGCCGATCAAGGCGGCCTCAGCCGATGCGATCACGCCCTGCACAGATGCCGCCGCAAGCGGGGCCTGCCCGTCCGTATAGCGGACATTCTGCAAAAGCTGTGGCACGGGTTCAAAGCTGCGCGCCAGATCGGATGCGGGGCGCCCTGTGCGCACCATCTCGGCCAGAAATTGCAGCCCCGCCATCAGCCCGTCGCCGGTGGTTGCATAATCCGTCATCACGATATGGCCGGATTGCTCCCCCCCGAGATTGAAACCGCCTGTGCGCATCCGCTCCACCACATAGCGGTCGCCCACATTCGTGCGTTCCAGCCGCAGGTCGCGCGCCTGCAAAAACCGCTCCAGCCCAAGGTTCGACATGACCGTGGCCACCAAGGCGCCCCCCTTCAGCCGCCCCTCTTCGGCCCAGCGTGCCGCCAGCAGCGCCATGATCTGATCGCCATCCGCCACCTGCCCGGTCTCATCAATCAGGATCACGCGGTCGGCGTCACCATCCAGACAGATGCCCAGATCAGCCCCATGCGAGATGACCGTTTCCGCCGCCACACGCGGATGGGTAGAGCCACAATTCTGGTTGATATTGCGCCCGTCAGGGGACACGCCCACCGGGATCACATCCGCACCCAATTCCCACAGCACCTCTGGGGCGGCGCGATAGGCCGCACCATTGGCGCAATCGATCACCACCTTGATCCCGTCCAGCCGCATCCCGAAAGGAAAGGTTGATTTGACCCGCTCGACATAGCGAAAACGCCCGTCATCGATCCGCTTGGCGCGTCCGATATTCTGCGCCTGCGCGGGTTCGACCCCCTGATCGATCAGCCGTTCAATCTCCATCTCGGCCTCGTCCGACAGTTTGAACCCGTCAGGGCCGAAAAACTTGATCCCGTTATCCGAGGCCGGGTTGTGACTGGCCGAAATCATCACCCCCAGATCAGCCCGCATCGAAGGCGTCAACAAGCCCACCGCAGGCGTTGGCACCGGCCCCAGCAGCAACACATTCATACCAGTAGAGGTCAATCCGGCGGTCAGCGCGTTTTCAAACATATAGCCCGACAGCCGCGTATCCTTGCCAATCACCACGCGGTGCACAGCGCGGCCCCCGTCACGGCGGAAATAGCGGCCAACAGCGGCCCCGATCCGCAGCGCCATTTCAGCGGTCATCGGATGGATATTGGCCGTGCCGCGCACCCCATCGGTTCCAAAGAGTTTACGAGACATCGGTATTTCCTTTCGTCGCGGCCTGCCACAGGGTTAGCGCGGATCTGGTGGCAAAGACATCATGCACCCGCAGGATCTGCACCCCCTGCGCCACAGCAGCCAAGGCCACAGCCACGGAGCCATACACGCGGTCCCCAATTTGGGATGCCTGCCCCAAAGTAGCAATGAATTTCTTGCGTGAGGCCCCCAGCAGGATCGGGCAGCCCAGCCCATGAAACACCCCGATCCGCGCCAGCAGCGCCAGATTATGGGCCTGTGTCTTGCCAAAACCGATGCCGGGGTCAACGATGATACGCGCACGCGGGATGCCTGCGGCCTCAAGCGCGGTGATGCGCGCCTCAAGAAAATCATAGACATCCAGCAGCACATCATCATAGCGCGGATCGTCCTGCATGGTCTGCGGATCGCCCTGCGCATGCATCACGCACACCGGCAGGCCCGCCCCCGCGCAAAAAGGCGCAAGCCCCGCATCAAAGGTGAAGCCCGACACGTCATTGACCAGATCAGCCCCCGCCTGTGCCGCCGCCTGCGCCACCGCCGCCTTGCGCGTGTCGATCGAGAGTGGCAGGCCCAGCCCGGCCGCGCGCAACGCGGCAATCACAGGGGCAGTGCGGGCGGTTTCCTGATCCGGCGGCACCGCCACCGCACCGGGGCGGGTGGATTCGCCGCCCACATCAATCAGATCAGCGCCCTGTTCCTGCATCAGACGTGCATGGTCCAGTGCGGCGGCAGGCGCATCGAACTGCCCGCCATCGGTGAAACTGTCAGGCGTCACATTCAGGATACCCATGATCTGCACGCGGCCCATATCCAGCCCGGCCACAGGCGCACGCGGCGCGGTCAGGCGCGTCAACACCTCGGGCGACACCTGATCGGCGGCAATGATCCGTGGCGCTGCATGGCGCGACAGAACCTCAACCCGGTCAAACCACAATGGCCCACCGGCCAAAGGCAGCGCCTTTGCCGGGCGTTCAGGACCTGTCAGCGCAAGGGGGCGAAAACGATATGTCATAGCCATGTGAATGGGCGATTGGCGCCAAATTGGCAAGCGCGGTCAGAGCAGCGCCTGATCCGCCGCGATGGCGCGCAGGGGCAGATCCGTCTGCGCGGGCAGGGTTTCGCCGATGACCACGACATCCGCCGCCTGCATATGGCTGGCGAACCACAGCACCAGCGCCAGCGCATCACGCGGTTGCGCCGAGGGGCCATCGACCGCATCCAGCACAATCTTGGACGGCGCCCAGACGCTGATCTGGCCCTGACGCATCGACCAGTCCAGTTCTGTGCGCGAGTTGACCACCACGCAGCGCGGATCGCGTGCAGCCAGCACCCAGGCGTTTTGCTCAATCGCCAGCAGATCAATCCGCCGCTGCGCAAGGTGATGCGCGGCCTGCGGCGCGGCCGTATCAGGCGCCCCGACACACAGGATCGTGGGGCGATGCCCGGCCTGCAACTGATCAATCCAGCCTGCCAGATGCGGCGAGGCGATGGCCGCGTTGGACAGGTAGATCACCTCGGGATGCGGGCGGTCATCATCCGCTGACATCGCGCCGGAGGGCAGGCTTGCCGGACGCGCGCGCATGATTTCCACACCCAGCGCGCCGGGGCCGCGATCCAGCTTTTCGATGCGGATGAAAACGCGGCGCGCCTGCGGCTCTGCCAGAATACGGTCCGCAACACGTTGCGCCAGCGTTTCCAGCAGGTTCAGACGCTCTGCCGCCAGTTCATGGGAAATCGCCTCGGTCACCTTGTCATAGGACAGGATGCGATCAACATCATCATCCAGACGGTCTTGCGGGGCCACTTCGACCACGACATTGAAACAGATGCGCTGCGTTGTGCCCCGTTCAGCCTGAAACGCGCCGATCTCGACCGTCACGATATGATCACGCA
This sequence comes from Rhodobacterales bacterium, assembly GCA_047921315.1. GTDB lineage: Bacteria > Pseudomonadota > Alphaproteobacteria > Rhodobacterales > Rhodobacteraceae > Seohaeicola. The sequence goes on from JBLRWJ010000052.1 coordinate 14,474, forward strand.
GGGAAATCCGGTCCAGCATATCCGGCCCTGCTGTCGCCTCGGACCGTTCGGAGGGGTGACCGAAGGCCCATTTGATCTCGCTGCTCATACTCTGCCCTTTGTCGCGGTGTTGCGGGCACAGTAACGGCAGGCCCGCTGACCGCAAGACCACCAGCGGCAGGTTGCGCCCCGAATCCGGCGCGCGGGGGGGGGCTAGGCCGGACTTGCGGCCAGAAACGATGCGCCGCCGGACAGGATCAGTTCCGCGCTGTCACGGTCGGGTGGCGATAGAAATGATGCACACCGATTGTTGTGGTGCGCGGGAAGGTCCGTGACCAGTTCGGGCGCACCGCCTTGGTGTGGTAATGCGTGGCACCATCGGTCAGGACACGCGGCGCACCATTAACCATCACGCTGGCCACTTTGGCTGTCACCTCAAAGGCATCTTTCTCATGCACCGTCTTGGGATTGCCATCGCAGGTATAGGTGAACTGGCACTGATATTTGCGACCAGTGCCCTGATTGATCACACCGCAGACCGTATCGGGATAAAGCGCGCTATCGACGCGGTTCAGGATCACTTCGGCCACCGCGAACTGTCCGCGGATGGATTCGCCACGCGCCTCAAAGTAAAGCGCCTCTGACAGGCATTTGACCGCCTCATCCGACATTTTGGGTGTGGCGACCTGCTCCAGCCATGCATGGCTATAGCTGATCTGTCCGGGCTGGGGCCGCGCCTGTTGCAAGAAACCGTCAAGTTGCGAGACCGACATCCGGTTCAGCGCGCGCTGTTCTTCTTTCAGGACATCTTTGATAGATGTTTCCGCAACAACGGGAATAGCCACAGTTGTGGCTAAAATCATGGCAGCAATAAACCGCATTTTCGTCATCTCCTTGTCAGAATGGTCGAGGAGCAGTACCCGCCCCATCCCGCAAAATCAGACGCGGCTTTAGATCAATTTTCCCCGATGGTCCACCCGACCACGAATCAAGACGGTTTCCGGCGATAAATCGCCGACAAAGGCAAGCGCCATTTGTGCCATTTTTTCAGGCGGTTTGGAAACATTTAGCGGGCGCGCGGCGTGCCCCTACCCTATCTTGTCCCGCACCGCCAATTGCGCCGCAGCCAGCCGCGCCACCGGAACCCGGAAGGGAGAACAAGAGACATAATCGAATCCCGCATCCCTGCAAAAGGCGATTGATTCGGGGCTGCCACCATGTTCCCCGCAGATCGAGAGCACCAGATCGGGCTGCGCCGCGCGCCCGCGTGTTGCCGCAATCTGCAACAATTCGCCTACCCCGTCCTGATCCAGCGTGTGGAACGGATCTTCGGGAAACACGCCCTGCTGGACATAGGCGGACATGAACCGCCCCGCATCATCGCGCGACAAGCCATAGGTCATCTGCGTCAGGTCATTGGTGCCAAAGCTGAGAAAGGCGGTATGCGGCGCAATATCGCCCGCACGCAACGCCGCACGCGGGGTTTCGACCATCACCCCCAGACGGTAGGTGAAATTGACGCCCGATTCGTTGCGCACGGCGGCGGCCACCGCATCGACGCGGGTTTTGACCAATTCCACCTCACGCCGGGCCGACACCAACGGGATCATGATTTCCGGCACCACCGGATCACCATCGCGGCTGGCAAGGATCGTCGCCTCAAAGATGGCGCGGGCCTGCATGTCATAAATCTCGGGCACCGTGATGCCCAGACGCACGCCGCGCATCCCCAGCATCGGGTTATATTCGGCCAGCGCCTCGCAGCGGCGTGTCACATCGGATAGCGGCAGGTCCAGCGCCTCGGCCAGTTCGCGGTGGCCTGCGCGATCATGCGGCAGGAATTCGTGTAAGGGCGGATCGAACAGACGGATGCAGACAGGCTGGCCCTGCATGATGCGGAACAGTTCGGCGAAATCGGCGCGCTGCATCGGCAACAGACGGTCCAGTGCGGCGCGGCGATCATGGCTCTCATCGGCAAAGATCATCTCGCGCATCACGGTCAGGCGGTTGGCCTCGAAGAACATATGCTCGGTCCGGCACAGCCCGATACCCTGCGCCTTGAAATTCCGCGCTGTTTGCGCATCGGTGGGCGTGTCGGCATTGGCGCGCACCCCGATATCGCGCACCGCATCGGCCCATTCCATCAAGGTCTGAAAGGCATCATCCTGTGTCGCCTCCAACATCGCAGGCTCGCCCGCCAGCACCTCGCCATTGGTGCCATCGATGGTCAGGATATCGCCTGCCCGGAATTCACGGCGGTCAGGGGCGGTCAGAATGCCCTTGCGCAGGTTAAACTTGATGTCATTCACCCCCACCACGCAGGGCAGGCCCAAGCCGCGCCCGATCACGGCGGCGTGGCTGGTCATGCCGCCACGCTCAGTCAGAACTGCCACGGCGGCATGCATCCCGCGGATATCTTCGGGGCTGGTTTCGCGCCGCACCAGAATACAAGCCTCGCCGCGCGCGGCGCTGGCCTGCGCCTCGGCGGCGGTGAAGACCAGCCGCCCGCTGGCCGCACCGGGGCTGGCGGCAATGCCGCGCGCCAGACGGTCACGCGGGGCGGAGGGATCAATCTGACGGTGCAGCAATTCGTTCAGCGCGCGCGGCTCGATCCTGAGAAGCGCCTCATCCCGCGTGATGATCCCCTCATCGGCCAGCGCCACAGCGATGCCCACAGCGGCGCGGGCATTGCGCGCCACGCGCACACCGTCCAGCAGATGCACCTTGCCGTTTTCGATGGTGAATTCGGCCTGCATCTCTTCGCGCAGGCGTTGCCGCATCAGGGCCGTATGGGCCTTCAGCTCTTCAAAGGCCTGCGGTGCCAGTTCTTCCAGCGAAGGCCCACGCGCATCACGTTCCAGATAGAGCGCATTGGTGCCGCGTTCCAGCGCATCACGCCCCTGGCTTTGCGACAGGTAGCGCCCGGTGATCTGCCTATGGCCGGTTTGCGAATTGACAAGCTGGATCACGCCCGATCCGCATTCCCCCTGCCCCAGACCAACCACCATCGCCTGCACCACAAGGCCAAGCCCCGCATCGGCAGGCGCGCCCTTGGCCTGCCGCAACAGGCGTGCGGTTGTCCCGCTCCAGGCCCGCGCCATCGAGCGCAGCACCTCGGCCAGTTGCACGGCAGGGTCTTGGGGAAATTCCTCTTCGGTTTCCGCCTCATAGGCGCGCAGCACCTCGGCCAGCCCTTCGGGGCCATCCACCGGCACATCGTCAAACATATCCGGGTCCAGCCGCGCGACATGCACGGCATAGGCCTGCACAAAGCGCACATAAAGTGCCGCCGCCGCATCCTTGCCCAGTTGCGCGCTCAGATCGGCATAGACACGGTCATTCATGCCGATATTCAGCACCGCCCCCGGCCCCCCCCAATCCGGGTCTTGCGATGAGGGGCGCACACAGAGCAGCGGGCTGTCGCCAAACGGGGCCAGCAGTGCCATCATATCCGGCATCTGGCCCGCGGCGATCCGCTGCACCGCACCAAAGCTGAGCGCCACCGTCAGCGGCACCGGAATATCCAGCCGCACAAGGCGTTGCAGGCATTTCGCCCGCCCGCCATGGGTGGTGGCCTTGATCGGCGCCGTGGGGGTGACAAGGGTCAGGTCGGGGTCGTTTTGCTGCACTGCGGCACCTCTCAAACTCCGGTGCAGAATACGCCCCATACGTCCCAACGCAAGCGCGGCTTA
>JBLRWJ010000053.1:0-18072 GCA_047921315.1 Rhodobacterales bacterium
GGGCGGTCTATAGCCCCGCGATGACCGATTTCATCTTCATGGTCAAAGACAGCTCTTACATGTTTGTGACCGGCCCCGATGTGGTGAAAACCGTCACCAACGAGGTCGTGACAGCCGAAGAACTGGGCGGTGCCTCGACCCATACCAAGAAATCCAGCGTCGCGGATGGCGCGTTTGAAAACGATGTGGAAGCCATGGCCGAGGTGCGGCGTCTGGTTGATTTCCTGCCGCTCAACAATCGTGAAAAGCCGCCCGTCCGCCCGTTTTTTGATGAGCCGGGGCGCGTTGAGGCCAGCCTTGATACGCTGATCCCCGACAATGCCAATACGCCCTATGATATGAAAGAGCTGATCCACAAGATCGCGGATGAGGCCGATTTTTACGAGATCCAAGAAGATTTCGCCCGCAATATCATCACCGGCTTTATCCGGCTGGAAGGCCAGACCGTGGGGGTTGTGGCCAACCAGCCGATGGTGCTGGCGGGGTGTCTGGATATCGACAGCAGCCGCAAGGCGGCGCGATTCGTGCGCTTCTGCGACGCGTTCGAGATCCCGATCCTGACGCTGGTGGATGTGCCCGGCTTTCTGCCCGGCACCGCGCAGGAATATGGCGGGGTGATCAAGCACGGCGCCAAGCTGCTGTTCGCTTATGGAGAGGCAACCGTGCCCAAGGTGACGGTGATCACGCGCAAAGCCTATGGCGGGGCCTATGATGTGATGTCATCCAAGCATTTGCGCGGGGATTTCAACTATGCATGGCCCACCGCCGAGATTGCGGTGATGGGGGCCAAAGGCGCAACCGAGATCATCCACCGCGCCGATCTGAAAGATCCCGACAAGATCGCCCGGCACACGGCGGATTATGAGGCGCGCTTTGCCAATCCTTTCGTCGCGGCCGAGCGCGGTTTTATCGACGAGGTCATCCAGCCCCATAGCACGCGCCGCCGCGTCAGCCGGGCCTTTGCGTCGCTGCGGACCAAGAAACTGACCAACCCTTGGAAAAAGCATGACAACATCCCGCTGTAAAGCGGGACAAGAGGCCCGCCCCCGCGCGAGGAGGCGCTGGGGGCGGGTCCGGGATTTTGAGTATTTTTGGAACAATGAAGGAGAGGGCTGGCAACATGTCTGGGGCTGCGCAAACTGTGGAACGGACACGGCGCGGCGCGTGGCATCTGCAGCGGCAGGGGGATGTTCTGGTGCTGTCGCGTAGGGTGCCTGCACGATTTGACCTGTCGGCCTCGGCGCTGCTGATGACGGGGGGCAGGCGGATCGGCCGCGCCCGGATGGCGCATCAGCTGCGTCAGGATATGTGGCGCTGTTTGCAGGGGGTGCGCGGCTTCTGGCCTGTTGTGCGGATCGAGCACCGCGAGGACGCGTTGCAGGTGACGGCGGGGGGCGGTTTGGACAATGTCTTGCCGCAAAGCGCAAAATCGCGCGCAGAGGGCATGTTGGCGGCTGTTCTGGAAGATCCCGCGCATCAAGCACGTTGGCTGCGCCATGCTGTTGTCAAGGCTGCGGGCGGGGGTGCATGAGCCTGATGGGGAAATTGCGTTTGATGCGGTTGCGTTGGGTCTGTGTTGCCGTTCTGGCGGCGGTGCCCGTTTGCGCCAGTGCTGGCGCGGAGGTGGCGCTGCCATCGGGGATGGAGGCGGCCTTGCTGGAGGGGTTTGTCGAGGTGCAACCCGATGGGGTGCGCTGGGGGCGGTTTCGCTATGTCATGCCGGGGCTTGCCGATGGGGTGGCGTTCGAGCGCGTGCAGCAGGATTTTGCCGCGCTGTGCGATGCGACCGCCTTGCCGATGTTGCAGGCCGCCGGAGAAGAGGTTGCGTTTGTGATGGTGTCGCTGATGGACAAGCCGCTTGAATTCGGTCAGTCCGACCCCGGAACGGTACAGTTTTTCGAGATGTTCACGATCCGTGACGGCCGCTGTATCTGGGAGGATTTTTGATGTTTCCACAATATGTTGCGAGGCAAAGGTCATGTCGGATGGCGGATGAGTCTTTTGAGACACAGCGCCCCCACTTTGCGGCGCGTGGATATGTTTGCCCCGTCGGTTGCGGTATGATTCCTGTGGGAAAAGCCCGTCTGGCTGATCCTACGAGCAGGTGGCAGGTGCGGCACCACGGTGCTGGCTTGTCTGTGTCTATTTACAGGAGAAAGAGATGTCGAAGAGCATCACGACCGTATTTGCCCTTAGCATGGTTGCCTTTGTGGCAGCCTGTGCGCAGAAACAAGAGGAATTTGTTGTTGTCCAGCCCGAGCCCATTTCGATGGAGCCAAGCTACACCGGCAAGTACAAGTAAGACCGGACCGGGGCCGGGGGGTGGGCGTCTGACGCCAGAACCGGCCCTGTCCACCCTGTGGCTGTCGCGCCCGCTGATGGGCAGCGCGCGCCAAGGTGATGCCGGGGAGGGTGCGATATGCTGAAGCATCGCGGTTTTCCGGGGCGTTTGCCGGGGACGGAGTTTCAATTTGTGATCAGGCGGGCCAATCCCAAGGGGATCACGCCGCTGACACGGCGCGAGCGCTACCGCGATCGCAAGGCTGTCGACAGGCGCGCGGATGAGGCGTTTCTGGCGGCGCTGTGGGACCATTTCGGTGATCAGCCGTTTGAGCGGGGCAATCTGGATGCCGGACGCTTGAGCTGGCTTTTCGGGCGCGAGGTTGTGCCCGCGACAGACCCGTTTGATCCGGAAAGCTATGACGCCCTTTTGGTGATTGATACCGCCGTGGCCCGCGCAACCTTTCCCGAGGTGTTCGGCGGATGAGGATCGGCGGGTTTATGCAGGCATGTGCCCTGATTGGGCAAGAATCGGCGCAGGTTTTTCCGCGCCCCAGAACGCACTTTGCGATGTCGGACGTTTGCGGCAGGTTTGTTGCAGGAGCGCCGGCCCCGCTGCGTCGGGTCGTGACTGGCAGTCTGAAACGCTCTTTTTCCTCTGATGGGCGGTGTGCTCTTCCCCCGTGCACTCCGCCCGTTTTTGGCCGCGCAAGCATCAGGCGTTGCAACCATCAGCGGAGCTTTGCCCAAACACGAGAAATCCGCAGATCATCTTTTATTGGAACCGATGTCGTGCCACGGTGGTTGATGAAAGAGTCTCATACAAAAGAAGGGTCTACGATATGCCGATTACCAAATGGATTGCTGGCGCCGCATGCGCGCTTACCTTGGCCGCTTGCGGTGATACGCCGTTGGAGCAAGGCGTATTGGGCGCGGGTGCCGGGGCGGGTGCTGCTGTCGTGCTTGACGGGAATCCGGTTACGGGCGCTGTCGTTGGCGGCGCGGCCAACGTGCTTTATTGCCGCCAGAACCCCGGCCGCTGCTAAGCCCGTCGCAGGCCAGCGCCTGCGCCATCTGAATACACCGACACAACGCCATCGGACCTTGCGGTCCGGTGGCGTTTTGCTGTCTGCCGCAGCGCTGTCTGCATCGCCATCAACGGGGAAACTGCGCCGTTGCCAAGACCAAGAAGGGACCTGAGATGTTCAAGAAGATCCTGATCGCGAACCGGGGCGAGATTGCCTGCCGTGTGATCAAGACCGCCCGCAAGATGGGTATCAAAACGGTTGCAATCTATTCCGATGCAGACCGGCACGCGATGCATGTGCAGATGGCCGATGAGGCGGTGCATATCGGCCCGTCGCCTGCGAACCAGTCCTATATCGTGATCGACAAGGTGATGGACGCGATTCGCCAGACCGGCGCCGAAGCGGTGCATCCCGGCTATGGGTTTCTGTCCGAGAACAGCAAATTCGCCGAGGCGCTGGCCGCGGCGGGCGTGGCCTTTATCGGGCCGCCTGTGGGCGCGATCGAGAAGATGGGCGACAAGATCACCTCCAAGAAACTGGCGGCAGAGGCGGGGGTTTCGACCGTGCCGGGCTATATGGGCCTGATCGCGGATGCGGATGAGGCGGTGAAAATCTCGGGCGAGATCGGCTATCCGGTGATGATCAAGGCCAGCGCGGGCGGCGGCGGCAAGGGGATGCGCATCGCGTGGAAGGAGGACGAGGTCCGCGAGGGGTTCCAGTCTTCCAAGAACGAGGCGGCAAGCTCTTTCGGGGATGATCGCATCTTTATCGAGAAATTTGTCACCCAACCGCGCCATATCGAGATTCAGGTGCTGGCCGACAGCCATGGCAACACGATCTATCTGGGCGAGCGGGAATGTTCGATTCAGCGCCGCAACCAGAAGGTGATCGAGGAAGCGCCCAGCCCGTTTCTGGATGAGGCGACCCGCAAGGCGATGGGCGAACAGGCCTGTGCGCTGGCGGCGGCCGTGGGCTATACCTCGGCGGGCACGGTGGAGTTCATCGTGGACGGGGCGCGGAATTTCTATTTCCTTGAGATGAACACGCGGCTTCAGGTGGAGCATCCGGTGACCGAACTGATCACGGGGATCGATCTGGTCGAACAGATGATCCGCGTCGCCTATGGCGAGGCGCTGGCGATCAAGCAGGCGGATGTCAAACTGACCGGCTGGGCCATGGAAAGCCGGCTTTATGCCGAGGATCCCTATCGTGGATTTCTGCCCTCGATCGGGCGGCTGACACGCTACCGCCCACCGGCGGAAGTGGTCCAGCCCGGCCATATCGTGCGCAACGATACCGGCGTTTATGAGGGGGGCGAGATCAGCATGTATTACGATCCGATGATCGCCAAACTGTGCACATGGGGCGAGACGCGCGCGGATGCGATCGAGGCGATGCGCAATGCGCTTGACGGGTTCGAGGTGGAAGGGATCGGGCATAACCTGCCCTTCCTGAGCGCGGTGATGGATCATCCGAAATTTGTGGCCGGCACCATCACCACGGCCTTTATCGAGGAAGAATTCCCCGATGGTTTCAACGGGGTGGACCTGCCCGATGATGTGCTACGCCGGATTGCGGCAGCCACGGCCGCGATGCACCGTGTGGGCGAGATCAGGCGCGCCCGCGTGTCGGGGCGGATGGATAACCACGAACGCAAGGTGGGATCGGATTGGGTTGTGGCGTTGCAGGGGCAAAGCCATGCGGTGAGCATCCGTGCCGATCAGGGCGGATCAACGGTATGCTTTGCCGATGGCGCTGAGATGCGGGTGACCAGTGACTGGACGCCGGGCAATCAGCTTGCGGTGCTGGATGTGGACGGCACGCCCCTTGTGCTGAAGATCGGCAAGATATCGGGCGGTTTCCGTGTCCGGTCACGCGGGGCGGATCTGCGGGTGCATGTCCGCACCCCGCGTCAGGCGGAACTGGCCAGCCTGATGATCGAAAAGACGCCGCCGGATACGTCCAAGCTGCTGCTGTGCCCGATGCCCGGCCTGATCGTGAAGATCAATGTCGAGGTGGGGGACGAGGTGCAGGACGGGCAGGCGCTGTGTACTGTCGAGGCGATGAAGATGGAAAACATCCTGCGCGCCGAGCGCAAGGGAATCGTTGCCAAGATCAATGCCGCCGCTGGCGAAAGCCTGTCTGTGGATGCCGTGATCATGGAATTCGAGTGACCGGATGACACCGCCCGCTGCATATCCCGCCCCCTTATCCCCCCTTGCGGGGGGTCTGCGGGATATGCCGGACTGCGGGGCGGTTTATTCCTTGCCCAGCCGCTCGCGGATTTCTTGCTGGCGGGTGGGCCATTTATCGATGCTGCGTGAAATCTCGCGCATGTCCCACGGGGCGGGTTTGCGCAGTTTCACACCGCCATCCTTGTCCATCAACACCAGCATGAACCCGCGCGGGCGCAGGGTGCGGCGCAGATCGGACTGTGCGCTTGGGTCTGTATCGGTCAACACAATCACGTCACGCGTCAGGATGGCGGGGATATCGGCTGACAGCAGGTTCATCTGTTCGATGAATCGCGGGTCATTCGGTGTGTCTGCAAACACCACGATGGGGCGTTTAATCCAGAGGAATTCTTTCAAATCCACATCACCGCCGGACATCAGGGGCAATTCCGGCGGCCCTTCGGCAGTGTCTGCCGCCCCGGCCGGAAAAGCCAATAATCCTGCGAAAACAAAGGCCAATATCTTTTTCATGCGTTCTCCTGTCAGGGGAAATATAGGCGTTACTGGCACGATTGCGACCGTGTTTTTGATGCCAGACCGCGACATTTTGCAAATTAAACACTTGGTGAGAGGTTCAAGGCCATGATCAGGGCGGAAAGTTCCCGCCGTGTCATTGGCCACGGTGTCTTTGATCGGGGTTTAGAGACGGATGGATATTACACTGCACATCGGGGCGCATCGGACCGCGTCGACCAGCTTTCAGGCTTATATGCGCGCCAATGCAGCGGATCTGAACGATCAGGGGATCGGGTTCTGGGGGCCGGGGCGCACGCGCGACGGGCTGTTTTCGGGGATTATTCCGGCCAATGGATCACCCCGTCTGGCGCGTCAGGCGCGGATGGCGCGGGGACGGATTGCCATTGCGCTGGACAGGGCCGCGACCAATGGCACCACAGCACTGATTGTCAGCGACGAGAATATCATCGGTGCCCCAAGGCGCAATCTGCGCGATACGGCGCTGTATCGCGGGGCGGGCGAGCGGATGGCGCGCCATATTGCGGCCTTTGGCGATCAGGTCTGCCGGATCGTGCTGGCGATCCGCAGTTTCGACAGTTACTGGCCGTCAATTCTGGCATACGGGATCAATCGCGGCCATGCGCTGCCGTCTGCGGGGTTGCTCGATGCGATCTCTCGGCAGCGGCGCAGCTGGCGCGATGTGATCACCGATCTGTCCTGCGCCGCCCCGGGGGTGGAGCTTCTTGTGCTGCCGCACGAGACCTATGGCGGCATGCCGGAACGGCGCTTGCAGATCATGGCGATGGACGGGCTGCAGGCACCGGCGCACAAACACAGGCTCTGGCTGAACCGCGCCCCGGATCTGGAGGTGCTGCGCAGCGCGCTGGCGCTGCGCGGCGAAGACCCCGATGTGCTGGGACCGGGCGACGGATATTATCAGCCCTTCGATGCGGCGCAGACAGCGCGTTTGCGCGAGCTATATCTGGACGATCTGTTCTGGCTGGAAGCGGGGGCAGACGGGCTGGCAACATTGATGACGGAAAAGACGCGCGATCAGACGGGCATAAGCCCGCAGCGCGATACACTGGCAAGAGGACAAGAGAATGACCGGCAAAAAGGACGCGTGGCGTGAACTGGCGCAGAAAGAATTGCGCACAAGGCCGATAGAGGACCTGACGTGGAAAACCCTTGAGGGGATCGCGGTCAAGCCGCTTTACAGTGAGGATGATGTGGCAGCCTTGCCGCATCTGGGCAGCTTGCCGGGCTTTGCGCCCTATACGCGGGGGGTCAAGGCCACGATGTATGCGGGCCGGCCTTGGACGATCCGGCAATATGCCGGTTTCTCGACCGCCGAGGAAAGCAACGCATTCTATCGCAAGGCCTTGGCCGCCGGGCAACAGGGTGTCTCGGTCGCCTTCGATCTGGCCACCCATCGCGGCTATGACAGCGATCATCCGCGCGTGGTGGGGGATGTGGGCAAGGCGGGCGTGGCCATTGACAGTGTCGAGGATATGAAGCTGCTGTTTGATGGTATCCCGCTCGACAAAGTGTCGGTATCCATGACGATGAATGGCGCGGTTATCCCGATTTTGGCCAATTTCATCGTGACGGGCGAGGAACAGGGCCATGACAGATCAGTGCTGTCCGGCACGATCCAGAATGACATCCTCAAGGAATTCATGGTCCGCAACACCTATATCTATCCGCCAGAACCGTCGATGCGGATCATCTCGGATATCATCCAGTATACATCGGATGAGATGCCCAAGTTCAACTCGATCTCGATTTCCGGCTACCACATGCAGGAGGCGGGCGCGAACCTTGTGCAGGAGCTGGCCTATACGCTGGCGGACGGGCGCGAATATGTGCGGGCTGCCATCGCGGCGGGCATGGATGTGGACAAATTCGCGGGGCGTTTGTCATTCTTCTTTGCCATCGGTATGAACTTTTTCATGGAGGCGGCCAAGCTGCGGGCGGCGCGTCTGCTGTGGCACCGGATCATGGCGGAGTTTGAGCCGAAAAACCCGCAATCCTCGATGTTGCGGACGCATTGCCAGACATCGGGTGTCAGCTTGCAGGAGCAAGACCCCTATAACAACGTGATCCGCACCGCCTATGAGGCGATGTCGGCGGTGCTGGGTGGCACGCAATCGCTGCACACCAATGCGCTGGATGAGGCGATTGCCCTGCCCACTGAATTCGCGGCCCGCATCGCGCGGAACACACAGCTGATTTTGCAGGAAGAAACCGGTATCACCAATGTGATCGATCCGCTGGCAGGCAGCTATTATGTGGAAAGCCTGACGCATGAACTGGCCGAAAAGGCATGGGCCCTGATCGAAGAGGTCGAGGAGATGGGCGGCATGACCAAGGCTGTCGCCACCGGGATGCCCAAGCTGCGCATCGAGGAGACAGCGGCGACCCGTCAGGCGCTGATCGATCGCGGCACCGAGGTGATCGTTGGTGTCAACAAATACCGCAAGGACAAGGAAGACCCGATCGATATCATGGATATCGACAATGCGGCGGTGCGGGTCAGTCAGGTTGCGCGGCTGGACAGAATACGCGCCACCCGTGACGAGGCGGCCTGCACAGCGGCGCTGGCCGAGGTTGAACGCCGGGCGGCGGAGGGTGGCAATCTTCTGGAAGCGGCGGTCGAGGCGGCCCGCGCAAGGGCAACGGTGGGAGAGATCAGCATGAGCATGGAAAAGGTTTTTGGCCGCCACCGTGCGGAGGTCAAGACGCTGGCCGGTGTGTATGGCGCCGCCTATGAGGGGGATGCGGGTTTCGCGGCCATTCAAGCCGCGGTCGAGGCTTTTGCCGAGGAAGAGGGGCGGCGCCCGCGGATGCTTGTCGTCAAGATGGGTCAGGACGGCCATGATCGCGGCGCCAAGGTGATTGCCACGGCCTTTGCCGATATCGGCTTTGACGTGGATGTCGGCCCGCTGTTCCAGACCCCGGAAGAGGCGGCGCAGGATGCGGTGGATAACGATGTGCATGTGGTGGGGATCAGCAGTCAGGCAGCGGGCCACAAGACGCTTGCGCCACAACTGATTGCCGCGCTGAAGGACAAAGACGCAGGCGATATTATCGTGATCTGTGGCGGGGTGATCCCGCAACAGGATTATGATTTCCTGAAAAATGCCGGCGTCAAAGCGATTTTTGGTCCCGGCACAAATATCCCGGATGCGGCACAAGATATCCTGAAGCTGATCCGTGAAGCGCGGCGCTGACGCCGTTTGCAGGCTGTCGGAAAAAGAGGGGGGCTGTCTGCCCCCCGCCCTTGCGGGCCCCCCCGAGGATATTGAGAGCAAGAAGAAGGCGCAGATGTTGGAACTGGATCATCTCGCGGTTGCCGCCGAAACACTTGAGGCGGGGCGCGACCATGTTGAAAGCGCATTGGGGGTGACCCTGCAGGCGGGGGGGCGGCATCCGCATTTCGGCACATATAACATGTTGCTGGGGCTTGAGGACGGGCTTTATCTGGAGGTGATTGCGGCCGATCCGGATGCGGCGGCACCTGCGGTGCCCCGTTGGTTTGATCTGGACCGGTTTACCGGCGCGCCGCGATTGGCGACATGGATCTGTCGCGGCGATGATCTGGAGGCGGCTTTGGACAAAGCACCGCCTGCAGCGGGGCCGCCGGTTGATTTGATGCGCGGTGATCTGCGCTGGCGCATGGCGGTGGCAGCAGACGGGCAGATGCCCTTTGATGGCGCGTTTCCGGCTTTGATCCAGTGGCAGGGGGCGCATCCGGCGGCGCGGCTTGTTGCATCGGGCTGTCAGTTGCGGCGCTTGGTGATCGCGCATCCAGATGCGGCGGCGTTGCGCAATGCTGTGGCAGGGGTGATCCTGGACCCGCGGGTGGTGATTGAGCCGGGGTCCGGCTTCGCGATGCAGGCGATCTTTGACACGCCCGCCGGGTTGCGTGTTCTGACATGACCCGCAGGCCTGCGGCACGGGGTGATGCGGGCCGGGTTGCCGCGCGGCGGGCCGGGGCCAGCAGCGAGACACCCGTGGGCATTGCCTTGCACCGCGCCACCGGATTTGCCACGATCGCGTGCCTGCCGGGGGTAGGGACCAAATTCGGGCGCTGGATGGATGTTATGCTGATGCAGAAAATCTTGGCAGCGGGCAGCGATCTGCGCTGACAGACGACAGGCGGCACGATAGGGTGATGCGCATGTCGATCTGGACCCGCATCATCGAGGCGCTTGGCGCTTTGGCTTCTGGCGAAGGGCTGAGCGCGGTCTTTGACCGTCTGAGCGGCCCGCCGGAGCGGTCTGTCGCCTTTACCATCGCGGTGATTGCCCTTGGTGCCAAGATGGCCAAAGCCGACGGGCAGGTCACACGGGATGAGGTTGCCGCCTTTCGGGAGGTGTTTCATATCGCGCCCGAGGATGAGGCGGATGCGGCGCGCGTTTTTAACCTTGCCCGTCAGGATGTTGCCGGGTTTGACGCCTATGCCAGCAAGATCCGCAGCATGTTCGGGACCGGCAGCGAGGCGTTATGTGACGTGATGGAAGGGTTGTTCCATATCGCTATGGCCGATGGCCATTACCACCCGGCCGAGGATGCGTTTCTGGCCGAGGTGGCCGATATCTTTGGCCTGCCGGAGGCACGGTTTCGCAGCCTGCGCAGCCGTTTTGTGCCCGATGCCCGGCATGATCCCTATGATGTGCTGGGGGTTGATCGTGATATGCCGATGGACCAGATCCGGCTGGTCTGGAAGCAACTGGTGCGTGACACCCATCCCGATGCGATGGCGGCCCGTGGTCTGCCCGATGAGGCGGTGCATCTGGCCGGGCGGCGTATGGTGGATATCAACCGCGCCTGGTCCGAGATCGAGGCGTCGCGTGGCTGATGCGGATTGCCACATATAACGTCGAGTGGTTCAATGCGCTGTTTGACGAAGCCGGGCAACTGGTTGCGGATGATGCGCCCTCCGGGCGGCAGGGTGTCAGCCGGGCGCGACAGATCGAGGCTTTGGGGATCGTGTTCACCGCATTGGACGCGGATATGGTTCTGGTGGTCGAGGCGCCGGACCAGAGCAACAAGCGGTCCACGGTGACGGCGCTGGGGCGGTTCGCGCAGGTGTTTGATTTACGCATCAAAGACGCGATCATCGGCTTTCCCAACGAGACGCAGCAAGAGATCGCGCTGATGTATGATCCTTTTGTGGTCACACCGCGTCATGAGCCTCTGGGCGATGCGACGGGCAAAAAAGGCTCGGATTCCGAGCCGCGTTTTGACGGGGTGTTCCGGATTGATCTGGATCTGGACGGGACTGAGGATCTGGTGCGGTTTTCCAAGCCGCCGCTGGAACTGGAGCTGGTTTTGCCGAGCGGGCAGGTCATCAAGATGATCGGGGCGCATCTGAAATCCAAGGCACCGCATGGCGCGCGCGACCGTGACGGGATTATGCGGCTGGCCATAGCGAACCGGCGCAAACAGATGGCGCAGGCCATCTGGCTGCGGCGGCGGGTCTCAAGCCTGTTGGCGCAGGGCGATAGCGTGATCGTGTTGGGTGATCTGAACGATGGTCCGGGGCTGGATGAATATGAGGGGCTGTTCGGACGGTCCTCGGTTGAGGTGCTGCTGGGGGGGGCGGATGAGGTGCTGCTGCATGATCCGCATGCGCGCCGGGCGTTGCAGCGCAGGCCCGGTGTGGCCAGCCCGACAACCGCGCGGTTCCATATCCAGCATGAGAACCGGTATCTTGAGGCGCTGCTGGATTACATCATGATCTCGCCTGATCTTTTGCAGCACGCGCCGCGTTGGCGCATCTGGCATCCGTTGAATGACCCGACCTGCTGGAAGGTGCCGGAACTGCGGGATGCGCTGATTGATGCATCGGATCATTATCCGGTGACGCTTGATATCGATCTATGACTTAAAATAGCGGACAATCTGCACTATATTGTGGCTATGAAACCTGCGTTGCCTCTTGCTGTTGTTCTGGCCCTTGCCATGGCGGTTGCGCCGGGCGCGCCTTTGGCTGATCCAACGCCTGATGCACCAACCGAAGAGGGGCGCAGCGCCGATGAGGGGCTGAGCCTGATGGAGCGTGGCGCACGGATGTTTCTGGAAGGAATGCGCCGCGAGATGACGCCCGCATTGGAGGATCTGCGCGATATGCTGGTTACGATGGGGCCAGCGATGCAGCAATTCCTGCAAGAGATGGGGCCCGCCATGACCGATCTTTTAGGGCGTATCGATGATCTGCGGGTCTATGAGATGCCCGAATTACTGCCCAATGGCGATATCATCATCCGCCGCAAGCCCGAGGCCGGGCCTTTGCCGCCACCTGATGACGGTGAAATTGATATCTAAGGCAGCTCAGCGCCTGATCCGGATATCCGTTTGCGCGCCAAGCGAGGCGGCGAGGGATAGAAACCGCGCCTCGGCCACCTCTCCGAACAGGGGGCTTGCTGTTTCAGGCAGGTGCAGTTCCAGCAGTTTCTTTTTCGGAAACCAGCGCATCTGCCCCATCGGCGCATCTTTTTGCAGCCAGAGCATCGCGCCAAAGCGCATCGCCTTGCCGACCACTTCGGCCTGATGGATCGCCGCCTGATCCAGCAGGCGGAACATCGGCTCGAACCGGGTGCCTTCGCGTTTGTTGGAATAGCGGTGCAACAGGGCCAGGCCCAGATAGACCCGTTCGGCATGTTTCAATCCGCCCAGATTGGCGCGGGTGGCGTTGTCAAAGCACACTTCAGCCCGGTAATCGGGATGCGCGCGCCAACTGACATCATGCAGCAGGCAGGCCGCTTTGATCAGGCGTTTGCGGTCAATATGGGCGGATTTGAACAGCGGCAGGATGAATTCATATAGCTGTTTGCCGAAACCGGGCAGGCGGGCATCCTTGGCTTCGGCGAAATAGCATGATTCGATCAGCGGGTCGCGGTCGCGCAGCGATTGGGGCATCTGTTCATAAAGCATCCCCTCGCGGATCCCGTAGCTGGACACCGCGATATCGCGCGGCTGGAAGGTTTTGACCACCCCTTTGAGGACTTCGCATGCCAGCGGGACCAGATCCATCCGCGCGGCGGACACGCCGCAGCGGTTGCGCAGCGCGACCGGATCATTGGCGTTGATGTAATCGACCGTGGCGGC
Source organism: Rhodobacterales bacterium (assembly GCA_047921315.1). Taxonomy (GTDB): domain Bacteria; phylum Pseudomonadota; class Alphaproteobacteria; order Rhodobacterales; family Rhodobacteraceae; genus Seohaeicola. The sequence goes on from JBLRWJ010000053.1 coordinate 13,115, forward strand.
GATGGATTTCGCGCTCATGCGGTATTCATGCAGCACATGCAGCGGATAGCCGCGCCGCTCCATATCGATCCGCGCAATGGCGCGCCATGATCCGCCCACCAGAAACAGGCGGTTTTTCTGCGGTCCAAGCGTGCTGGCCAGTTGTGCCATCACGGCCTTGATATGCGCCTTGCGGCCCTTTTTGCCGCCCCGGACCGATTGCAATTTCAGCGGCCCCAAAGGTGAGGTGACGCGCCGCCCGACTTTGCCATCGGCCATTTCGGCCAGTTCCATCGAAGCGCCACCGATGTCGCAGACCAGCCCGTAAGATCCGGGCCAGCCCAGCAAGACGCCTTGTGCGGACAGGCGCGCCTCTTCCTCGCCGTCGATCACCCAAAGGCGCAGGCCGGTTTCCGCTTCGATCAGGGCCTTGAATTCAGGCCCATCCTCGGCCTCGCGCATGGCGGCGGTGGCTACTGCGGTCAGCGGGGTGATGTTCATCCCTTCGGCCAGCTTTTGAAAGCGGCGCAGGGCATTCAGGGCGCGCACCCTGCCTTGGGGGTTCAAACGGCCTGTTTGCGCCAGACCTTCACCCAAGGCGCACATGATCTTTTCGTTGTAAAAATACGCCGGAGAGCGGGCCGCGCCATCAAACACGACCAAGCGGACAGAGTTTGACCCGACATCCACAACACCCACCCGCGCCAGCGCACGCGAGGAGGCATCGTTGAACAAAGGCCGCCCAAAGGGGCCCCAATCATGTGGGGCGGGGTCTGTCGTGCCGTCCATGCCGTCTTTCCTTGGTCCGTCCCCTAAATGCGCCGGAACGGGCGGCAAGGTCAATCATCTGTATGGGTCAGTTTCGGCACGTCCCCGGCCCCGGCTGATCCGCGCCCTGACAATGACGGGTTTTCCATAAAGAAACGGTGGCAGTTGAAGGCAAATTCCCCCTCTGGCAGGGGGGCGCGCTGGAAATGCCCGTCAGGCTGCATGATCCAGCTTTGCGCCACGTCCGCCATATTGGCGGCCATGATCTGGCTGACGATCTGCGCTTTGACGGTGGGGTTCTCAATCTCGACCAGTGTCTCGACACGGCGGTTCAGGTTACGGCCCATCCAGTCTGCCGAACTCATGTAGACGCGGGCCTTTTTGGAGGGCAGGCCATGGCCATTGCCAAAACAGACAATGCGCGAATGTTCCAGAAAGCGCCCGATGATGGATTTGACGCGGATGTTGTCCGACAGGCCCTTGATACCGGGGCGCAGGCCGCAGATGCCGCGGATGACAAGGCTGATCTTGACCCCGCCTTGGCTGGCCGCATACAGCGCATCGATCACCTCGGGGTCGATCAGCGCGTTCATCTTGGCCCAGATTTCCGCCGGTCGACCATGTTTGGCATGCTCGATCTCGGCTGCGATCATCGCCAGCAGGCGCGGTTTCAGCCCGGCGGGAGAGATTGCCAGATTGTCCAGATGTTCCGGTTGCGCGTAGCCGGACAGAAAGTTGAACACTTTCGTCGCATCGCGGCCCAGTTTCGCATCACAGGTGAACAGCGACAGATCGGTATAGATCCGCGCCGTGATCGGGTGGTAATTGCCGGTGCCGTAATGGGTATAGGTGACAAGCGTGTCACCTTCGCGGCGCACCACGGTGCTGATTTTTGCGTGGGTTTTCAGGTCCATGAAGCCGTAAACCACATGCGCGCCCGCACGTTCCAGGCGGCGCGACTGGCGGATATTGGCGGCCTCGTCAAAGCGGGCTTTCAGTTCGACTAGCGCGGTGACGGATTTGCCATCCTCGGCGGCTTCGCACAGCGCCTCTACGATGGGAGAGTTGCGCGAGGTGCGGTAAAGCGTCTGTTTGATCGCCACCACATCAGGATCGCGGGCGGCCTGTTGCAGGAAACGCACCACCATATCAAAGGTTTCATAGGGGTGATGCAGCAGCATGTCCTTTTGGCGCATGGCGGCAAACATATCGCCGTCATGGTCCTGCACCCGTTCCGGCACACGCGGGGTGAACACAGGCCATAGCAGGTCTGGCCGCGCATCCAGCACCAGTTCCTTGACATCGGCGATACCGATCATGCCGTCCACCTCGACCACCTCATCGGGTTCGACATGCAGCTCTTGCATGATGATGTCGCGCAGCACCTCTGGCGCGCCTGCGGTGATTTTCATGCGCACCACCTCGCCTCGGCGGCGGCGCTTGAGCGCGGTTTCAAATTCGCGCACAAGGTCTTCGGCCTCTTCCTCGACCTCAAGATCGCTGTCGCGCAGCACGCGAAAGGCGCAATGTGCCTTGAGGGTATAGCCCGGAAACAGGCTGCCCAGATGCAGCAGCAGCAATTCCTCCAGTGGCAGGAAACGATGCCCGCCATCGCGTGACGGAAGCGGGACAAACCGCGCGATCTGCGCCGGGATCGGCAACAGCGCCAGCAGCGCGCGCTTGTCGCGGCGCCGTTCGAGTTGCAGCGCAAGGCTGAAGCCGGTGTTCGGGATGAACGGAAAGGGATGTGCCGGATCAATGGCCAGCGGCGACAGCACGGGAAAGACGTTATTCAGAAAGATCCCGTCAAGTTCGGTCTTATCCGCATCCGACAGGGTGCTGCGGTCCAGAAGCGTGATCCGCGCCGCCTCAAGCTCGCGGCGCAACCCGTCAAAAACGCCCTGCTGATGCTGCATCAGGCGGCGTGCTTCATCATTGATCAGCACCAGCTGGTCCGCAGGTGACAGGCCATCGGCGGCGGGTGTGGTGTTGCCGGCATGGGCCAGTTCACGCAGACCCGCGACGCGGACGGTATAGAATTCGTCCAGATTGGCGGCCGAGATGGACAAGAACCGCACCCGCTCCAGCAGCGGAACGCGCGGGTTCTCGGCCTCTTCCAGCACGCGCCAGTTAAAGCCCAGCCAGCTGAGTTCGCGGTTGTAAAAACGGCCTGGCCCTGTCAGGTCCAGATCCGGTATGTCAATCGGCGCATCAAAGGGCGCCTTGAGAAAATCTGCATGTGTCATGAGCGGCTTATGCTGCCTGATTGTGACGGTTTGATAACTAAGCCTGCGCTGTGTCAGAAGAATTGTCCAGAAGGTCCGGTTGGAGCATCTGTTCCAGAACCTCGGCGGCCAATTTGCGGTTGATGGGGCGCTTTTGTGACAGGGCCGCGCTGTCCAGCCGCGCCACCAGTTGCCCCGCGCTGGCCAGTGATCTGTCCATCCGCGCCACCAGATAGGGGATCGTATCGGGTGTGGGGATCAATTGGCGATCGGCAAAAAGTTTGGCCAGCACCGCCGCAAGCAGCCGGTCATCCGGCGCGTCCAGACGTGTGGCTTGGGTGCCCTGCATCCGGCTGGCCAGATCAGGCAGGGCCAGCCCCCAGCGGGCCGCCGGACGGTCTGCGCTCAGCAACAGGGCATGCCCTTCGGCCAGTGTCAGATTATGCAGATGGAACAGGGCGTTCTCGGCATCGGTATCGCCCGCGATTTCGGGCACATCCTCAACCGCGACATGGCCGCTGGCCAAGGCGGGAATATCCGCGCCCGCAAGGCTGGCCGCCGCCACGATCCGTGCGCCGGTGGCCTGCGCCCAGACATGCACCAGATGCGTCTTGCCCGCGCCGCTTGGCCCCTCCAGCACCAGTTTGCGGCCGGGCCAGTTCTGCCAGCCCTCAATCAGCGCCACCGCCATGGCATTGGCTGGCGCCACAAAGAAATCCTCGCGCCCCAATGCGGCGCGCACCGGCAGATCAAAGCTCAGCTGTTGATGCATCAGCCCCTCCCGTCCTGATCGACGCCCTGATAGAGCAGGCTGCGCTTATAGCCGCCGATCCCGTATCGCACGATCACGCCGATAGATGCCGCCACAGGCACCGCCACCAGCATGCCGACAAAGCCGAACAATGAGCCGAAAACCGATATCGCAAAAATTAGCCATACCGGATGCAACCCGACTGAGCCGCCCACCAGTTTGGGCGTCAGATAGTTGCTTTCCACCACCTGACCCAGCACGAAAACCCCCGCAACCAGCCCGACAGACAGCCAGTCCCCCCAGAACTGGAACAATGCCAGCCCGATGGCCAATGCCCCGCCCACCAATGCTCCGACATAGGGGATGAAGGTCACCAGCCCCGCAATCGCCCCCACCAAAAGGCCAAATTGCAACCCGACGAGCATCAGCGCCAGCGCATAAAAGGTGCCAAGGATCAGGCTGACCGTGCCCATGCCACGGATAAAGCTGGCCAGCGTTGTGTCAATATCGCCCGCCAGTTGCCGGATGACCGGCGCATGGTCACGCGGCAGCAGATCATCAATCCGTGCGATCATATTGTCCCAGTCATACAGCAGATAAAAGGCCACGACCGGCACGATCACAAACAGCAACACAATGCTGACCAGTGAATTGAACGAGCTGAGCACCTTGTTCAGCAATTCGCCGCCGCGTTGCTGAATCGTCTCGCCGACCGAGAGCAGGGATTTGCGCAACACCGAGTCATCATCCACCAGATCAGGGAACCGCGTGGTCAGAAACCCCTGCAAGTCCTGAAACAGCTTCGGCGCTGTCTCGAACAGCGACAGGGTCTGCTGAACCAGAAGCGGCACCACCAAAAGCGCCATCAGCACAAAGATCAGCAAGGCGCTCAGCGTGATGATCGCCGTGGCCAGCGCCCGTGATGCGCCCATGCGCTGCAGACGGTCTGCGATAGGGTCGAGGAAATAGGCGATTGCGCCGCCCAGCACAAACGGCAGGATCACGTCACCCAATAGCCACAGTATCCCTAAAAAAGCAGCTGTGGCGATGCCCCAGTATCTGATCTGATCTTTGACGGGCAGGGCCATGCGTGTTCCTCATGTTTTGCCCTATGTCGCGTGTCAGGCAGGGCAAATCAAGGTCCGACAGGGATGGGGCCTTTGCGTAGGGGGGCTGCGTAGGGCCAAGGCTGCGTCAGAAAAGGTATGGAATTCCATACTTTCAGACTTTGAGTA
>JBLRWJ010000054.1:0-17184 GCA_047921315.1 Rhodobacterales bacterium
CCAGAAATCTCCCACAGGCTCTACCTCGGTGACAACACGGCCTGGCCAGATCCCCGATGCCGTGACATCCGCAATTGTTCTCAGGGCCTCATCGCGTTGGGCATCATCCACGTAATAGATCGCCGAACGATAGGACAAACCAATATCATTCCCTTGGCGGTTGATCGTCGTGGGATCATGGATCTGAAAGAAGAACTCCAACAACCGGCGATAGGTGATACGGTCAGGATCAAAGATAATCTCGATCCCCTCCGCATGCGTGCCATGGTTGCGATAGGTCGCATTCTGGACATCGCCACCGGTATAGCCCACCCGCGTGCGGACCACCCCCGGAAGCTTGCGGATCAGATCCTGCATGCCCCAAAAACATCCACCTGCCAGAACGGCGCGCTCCTCACTCATCGGGTATCCTCCACTTGATCCAGATATGCACCATACCCCTCATCTTCCATATCATCGCGATGGATAAACCGCAGCGAGGCCGAGTTGATACAATAGCGCAATCCGCCCCGGTCCTGTGGCCCATCGGGGAACACATGGCCAAGATGACTGTCGCCATGCGCACTCCGCACCTCAACGCGCACCATACCAAGGCTGGTATCGGTCAATTCGGTGACATGCGCAGGCTCGATCGGCTTGGTGAAACTTGGCCAGCCACACCCGCTATCATATTTGTCTGATGACGCGAAAAGCGGCTCGCCTGACACGATGTCAACATAAATCCCCGGCTCTTTGTTGCGCAACAGCTTGCCCGATCCGGGCCGCTCTGTGCCGCCTTCTTGCGTGACCCAGAACTGTTCTGGCGTCAGGCTGGCCACGACATCAGGGTTTCGTTCATATTTGGGCATAACAGTCTCCACGTTTGCCTGATCCGTAAGATAACCTGCACCTTCCTGCGTGGCTTTCAAGGCACAGCGGGGCTTCATCGTTCTTCAAATACTCAAAAACCCGCGCCGCTACGGCCAATCCATCACCACTTTGCCCGCATCGCCCGAAATCATCGCAGCAAACCCCTCAGCATAGGCGTCAATCCCGATACGGTGCGTAATCAGACCGCTCAGGTCCAGCCCCCCGCGCACCAATGCGATCATCTTGTACCAGGTTTCAAACATCTCGCGGCCATAGATCCCCTTGATATGCAACATCTTGAAGATCACCTCGTTCCAGTCCACCGCAAAACCCTGTGGCGCGATCCCCAGCAACGCAACCTTGCCGCCATTATTCATGTAATGGATCATATCGCGCATGGCAGGGGGGGGCACCGGACATTTCCAAACCCACGTCAAACCCCTCGGCCATGCCGATCCGCGCCATAACAGTATCAAGCCCCTCTTCAGCGGCATTGACCACATGCCGCACCCCCAGACGACGCGCCAGTTCCAGACGGTAGGGGTTGATATCCGTGATCACCACCCGTTGCGCGCCGGCGCGCTGCGCCACCAGCGCGCCCATGATCCCGATTGGGCCGGCGCCAGTGACCAGAACATCCTCTCCCACCAGATCAAAGCTCAGCGCGGTGTGCACAGCATTGCCGAAAGGATCAAAGATTGCGGCCACCTCATCCGGGATTTCGGGCGGGATTGGCACAACATTGGCTTCGGGAATGCACACATATTCCGCAAAGCTGCCGGGGCGGTTGACGCCGACGCCTTTCGTATTGCGGCACAAATGCCCACGGCCTGCCCGACAATTGCGGCAGATTCCACACACGATATGCCCCTCGCCAGACACACGCATTCCGCGTTGATAGCGGGTGGCCGCCGCACCTGTTTCCACGATCTCGCCCACAAATTCATGGCCGACAACCATTGGCACGGGAATCGTTGCGCGCGCCCAATCATCCCATTTCCAAATATGCACATCAGTGCCGCATATGGCTGATTTGCGGACCTTGATCAGAACATCGGTTGGCCCCGGTTCTGGCACAGGAACCGCCTCCATCCACAGGCCCGGCTCGGCGCGCGCCTTGACCAGGGCTTTCATCATATGGCTCATGGGATCACCCCCATGTCGCGGCCCACCTCCTCGAAGGCATCTATGGCGCGATCAAGCATATCGCGGCTCAAGGCTGCTGACATCTGGGTGCGGATCCGGTCCTGCCCCCGCGGCACCACGGGAAAGGAGAAAGCAGTCACAAACACGCCCTTTTGATGCAAACGCGCCGCCATATCGCGCGCAAGTTTCGGGTCGCGCAGCATCACCGGGATAATCGCATGATCCCCCGGCAACAGTTCGAAACCAAGCGCCGACATGCGTGACCGGAAATAGGCCGTGTTCGCCCATAAAGTGGCGCGCAGCGCGTCACCCTGTTCAAGCATGTCAAAGACCTTAAGGCTGGTCGCGGCAATCACAGGGGCCAATGTGTTGGAAAACAGATAGGGGCGCGATCGTTGCCGCAGCCAGTCCACCACTGGCGCGCTGGCCGCAGTATAGCCGCCCGATGCGCCGCCCAGTGCCTTGCCCAGCGTCCCCGTGATGATATCGATTCGGTCCATCACGCCGCAAGCCTCCGATGTGCCCCGCCCGGTTGGTCCAACAAAACCAACGGCATGGCTGTCATCCACCATCACCATGGCATCATACCTCTCAGCCAGATCGCAGATCTGGTTGAGCTTGGCCATATACCCATCCATCGAGAATATGCCATCTGTCGCAATCAACCGGTGCCGCGCCTTGGCGGCGGCCTGCAACTGCACCTCAAGATCGGCCATATCCGAATTGGCATAGCGCAGGCGCTGCGCCTTGCACAAACGCACCCCGTCAATGATGCTGGCATGATTGAGCGCATCCGAGATAATCGCGTCTTCCGGCCCCAAAACTGTCTCGAACAAACCGGTATTGGCGTCAAAACAGCTGGAATAGAGTATGGAATCGTCCATCTGCAGAAAGCGCGCGATCCGCGCCTCAAGCGTCTTGTGCTCTTCTTGTGTGCCGCAGATGAACCGGACCGATGCCATACCATAACCGTATCGATCCAAAGCCGCCTGCCCCGCCGCAACCAGATCGGGATGATCGGCCAGCCCCAGATAATTGTTCGCGCACAGATTGATGGCCTGCCCGCTGCCTTTCAGAACAACCTCACCGGATTGGGGTGAGGCGATGACACGCTCGACCTTGTAAAGCCCTTCGTCCCGCAAGCCGTCCAACCGCTCTATCATGTCATCGTTAAACCGATCTGCCGCGCGCATCGCTGCCCCCTCCACCTTGCTTTGGGTTAGCCTAACATGGGTCGCCGCAGCTTTGCCCGCTGCTTTTCAAACTATTTGCACAGCCTCCACGGCAACGCGGGGCCTGCCGCTTGCCTCAACCGTCAGCAATGCCTCAAGAAACACTTCGCGCCCCTCAACCTGCGCACGCCGGATATCCCTTTTGCAGGTCATATGGATATCCACAGCCCCGGCCTCCCGCACGGCCCTTTCTGCTTGTTGGCGCAGAGCATGCTCCAACCGTAGGATTGCAGCATCGGACGTTGTGAAATCCTCTGGCCCCGCACCTAGATGAACGCGGTAGTTCCCCTCGGAAACCGCCGTAACAGTGCCTGTTTTGCGCAGGGTAACCCGGCCCACAACGGCACCAATGGCATTGGCCACGCCTGCATGTTCAGGCAGGATCATCCTTGTATTCAACCTTTGGCCAACAACCGGGTAGTAGCTTGCAGCAGATGCGCCCAGCCCGATCACCTCAACCGCCAGACCAGTGTGCAGCGCGACCAATCCTTGATGCCCCTTCAACCCCCGCTGCATCAGAACATGCCGCGCAAGAAGGGCCGGATCAGCATCAAAATCTTCAACCTCATCGGCAAAAGCAGTCTCTAACAAGGCTAAAACGGTCTGTTCGGTCAGCTGATCGATGATCATCTGCGCCATAACGGCAGGATCACGTGCCAGAACATCGCCTGCGCCGGTGCGCCTGCGCCCGAACAGCAACAGCGCTTTCTCAGCCGCCGATCTGTCCCAAGCCGTCAGCCCCCCCAGCACATGGCTGGCATCAGACGGGGTCACCGCAGCGATCTGGACCAATCCGCGTGCCACCAGCCGGGTCAGAGACTGTGTTTCGGTCCGCGTCCGCAACACCGTGCCAATCGGGTGCACATCCTGTGCGATCCGGTCAAGCAGGGCACGGTCCCGCCCACTCAGCCCTGCCGCATCAATGCCGGAAACCGCGCGCAGAAACCGCCCGTCAAATTCCCCCGGAACAGCACTGCGCAGCTGCGCTTCAAGCGCATCATGCACCACATCCGGCGCTTCAGAGGCGATCAAGCTGACAGGCAGCACGCGGCGGGGGCCAAGCGTCACACCGCCAACCAACCCCTCAGAGATGAAATGCACTTCGCTGTCACCACCCAGCCCGAAGGTGCGCATCGCCACGGCCTCGACCATGGTCCGATAGGGGCCAACCTGCGCGCCATTCGGGTCTATTGCGGGTCTACCATTGCGCAAAACCGCCACATCCGTGGTCGTGCCGCCAATATCGGATACCAAAGCCTGATCTGCACCTGTCAGCCATCGTGCCCCGACAATGCTGGCTGCGGGTCCGCTCAGGATTGTCTCGATCGGCCTTGCCTTCGCCTGGGCCGCAGACATCAAAGCACCGTCACCACGCACCACCATCAATGGCGCCGTGACACCGATATCGGCCAACACAGTCTCGGCGCGACCGATCAACCGATGCGTCATCCCGATCAGACGCGCATTAAGCAAGGCAGTCAGCGCCCGCTTGGGCCCGTTCAAACGCGCCGACAGGTGATGTGAACAACTGACAGGACGGCCTGTCATCTGGTGGATCACCTCTGCGGCAAGGGCTTCATGCGCGGGGTTTCGCGTTGCGAATTGCGCGGCCACCGCATAGGCCGAAATACCGGTATCTGACGCTACCCATTCCTGTAGCGACACAATATCCAGCGGCGCAACTTCCCCCCCTGCGTGGCTGTGCCCCCCTGCCAGAACCAGAACAGGATCACCGCGCAACGCGTCCGACAGACCGTGGGTTTCAAGATCGCGTTGGTCAAACCCGATATACACCAGCCCAACGCGCCCGCCTTGCCCCTCAACCAAAGCATTGGTGGCAAGCGTTGTCGACAATGACGCCATCACCACATCCTGCGGCGCAACCTGCGCCTGATCCAGCACGGCACGCACCGCCGCCCCGATGCCCAAAGCCAGATCCGTTCTGGTCGTCAGGGCCTTGGCGCTTGCGATCACCTTGGTCTCATCGCGGATCAGAACGGCATCTGTATAGGTCCCGCCCGTATCCACCCCCAGCAGCAGCGCCATCTGCCTCTCCCTTTCAATATGTTCGACAGGGTGTAACGCGCTTTGCCCGCTATTCCATCCCATTAGCGGCATGTTTCAGTCGCATCACTGCCCAACGCGCGGCATCCGCAACCTCTTCTGCCTCATCATGAACCAGCGCCTGTGCCGTAGCGATCAGACCCGCATCACCGGAATTCCCGATCGCATAAAGAACATTGCGTACAAACCGGTTCCGCCCGATCCGTTTTATCGGCGAGCCCGAGAAAAAGGCCCGAAACGCCCCATCATCCAAAGCAGCCAGCGCTGCAAGCGGGGGGGCCACCAACGTATCCCGCGCATGATAGCCAATTTCACGCGCGGCCACGGCAAACTTGTTCCAGGGACACACCGCCAGACAATCATCGCAGCCGTAAATGCGGTTCCCCATCAAGGACCGCAGTTCAGTGTCTACAGGGCCTTTATGCTCTATTGTCAGATAAGAAATACAGCGCCGGGCGTCCAATTGGTAAGGCGCTGGAAACGCCTTGGTGGGACAGATATCCAGACAATTCCGGCAGCTGCCGCAATGGTCCACCTCCGCCACATCCGCAGGCAGATCCAATGTGGTGAAAACCGAACCGATGAAAAACCAGCTGCCCAGCTGGCGACTGACCAGATTGGTATGTTTGCCCTGCCACCCAAGACCCGCCGCTTGCCCTAACGGCTTTTCCGGAACGGGTGCCGTATCCACAAACACTTTCACCTCGCCGCCGCCTGTAGCAATCAACCAGCGCGCCAGCCGTTTCAACCGCTTCTTTACGATATCGTGATAGTCTTTGTTCTGGGCATAAACAGACACTGTTCCGGCAGTTTTACGTACCAAAGCCTCCAAAGGATCTGCCTGTGGTGTATAGCTCTCTCCCAACACAATCACAGATCGCGCCTCGGGCCATAGCGCCGCGGGATTGCTGCGCCAATGACTGCGGTCTGCAAGCCACTCCATCTGGCCGTGATAGCCAGCTCTCAGAAAGGCGGACAGCCTTTCGGGAACCTCCGGCACATCCCAGGGGCGGCAAATCCTGCAGGCGTCAAAGCCTTCCGCTTTGGCCTGCCTGATCAGCTGCTCTTTCAGCCCCTTCATCACGCGCCCGCTTCTTCTTGCCCACAATATCCTCGGGGGGAGGCCTCTGGCCGGGGGGCAGACAGCCCCCCTCGCCCGGTGCGTATCTCAGAAATCCAGATCGGCATAATGTGCAGGCGGCGGGAATCCCGGCACCTGATCTGCCAGAATGGAACGGAACGCAGGCCGCGACTTGATCGTGGCATACCAGTCCTTGACCGATTGCGACCGGTTCCAGTCAACGTCGCTGATATAATCCAACGAGGACAGATGCGCAGCAGCCGCAAAATCTGCCAAAGTCATCACATCACCCGCCAACCACCGCCGATGATCCAGCAACCACGCCATGTAATCCAGATGAAACTTGATCGCTTTCGCCCCATCCTTGACGTTCCGGCTGTCCGGAAAACCGCGCGACATGATCTTTTTATTCACACGCTCGTATAAAAGTTTCGATGTCACCTCATGGTGGAACTTGTCGTCAAACCACGCCACCAAGCGACGCACTTCAAAGCGGTGATCGCGGCCACGCGGCATCAGGGCAGGCTCTGGGTAAGCCTCCTCCAGATACTCGCAAATTGCGGCGCTTTCCGACATCGTCTTCCCGTCTATCTTCAACACCGGCACCTTTGCGGCGGGGTTGCGGCGCAGAAAATCCGGCGATGGCTCCCAATACCGCTCTTCCACCAATTCGCATTCAATGCGCTTTTCCGCCAGGCTAAGCCGGACCTTGCGGCAGAATGGGGATAGGGGAACATGGAAAAGCCGCGCCATGGGGTGTTTCTGCCTTCAATTGCCGTATTGCCCCCCTGCATGCCTTGATGCGAAGGGTTTTTCAATCCTGGAAACAGGCCGCCCGTCCGTCTTTGGCGATCAGTTGCGCCCCATCCTGAATAATGGCGATCCGCCGCCCTTGCGCCGCCGTGGGGGATGCGGCTGAACGGGATTTGGGGGCAGGCAGAACCATGGCCAGACGCGCCGCTTGCGCCGCGCTCAGGCTTTCGGGACCGACGTTGAAATAGTGGCGGGCGGCCGCATGGACACCAAAGACACCTTCGTCGAATTCAGCGATGTTCAGATAAACCTCAAGGATGCGCCGCTTGGACCATGTCAGCTCGACAACGGGGGTCAACAATGCCTCCAGCGCTTTGCGGCCCCAGCTGCGGCCATGCCACAGAAAGGCGTTTTTGACCACCTGCTGGGAAATGGTCGAGGCGCCCCGATTGGACCCCGAATCAATGGCCGTTCGAATAGCGTCCAGATCAAAGCCCGTATGCAGACAGAAATTGGCATCCTCAGCCGCCACGACAGACCGCAGCATGACAGGTGCCACATCATCTATCGCTACCCATTGGCGGTCAATCTCGCCCAGATGCACACGCTCTGACACCATGTAAAATGTCGTGGGCGGGTTGATGAACCGATAGGATAGCACCCAAATCAGGATCAGCGTCGCAACCCCCAGCATCCCGCGCAACAGCAAACGCCGCGCCGTCCGAAGCAGGGCGAAACCGCGCCGGGGCGTTGCTTTCTTTGAGCGGGATGATGTTGTCTTGCGTGCCACATGGCCAGCTATAGGCAAGCCGGAGCCTTAGGAAAAGCCCGCTCATGCAGCAAGCAGCTTTGCCTCGCGTGAACGGGGGATGCTACGAACAGTTTTCCAATGCGCGCGGCCGATATCCGTGGCCAGTTCCGGGAACAAAGACAGGATCTCGGACCGGGTATCGCTGGCACCAGCCAAGAGATAATCGCCGGGATGCAGGCTTTCGGTGGCCGCCCCCTCGGCATAGATCACCTCATGACGGTCCAGCAGCACATGCACATAGGTCACCCGGTCGCAGGGCGCGACGCAGATCGTATCGGCGTTCACCATGTTCTTCGCCGGCAGCAGCACTTCGTTTTCGCCAAAATACATCTCGGCCTTCCAGCCGGTGACCAACATCCGGTGATTGGGCGAGACGCGCAAGGCGCGGTTATTCCCCTGCACGCCGGGCATGAACCGGATCGGGGCGTAACGCCCGCGGCCATCAACGGTAATCTGACCGACCCACCGCACCGGACGCATCCCGCTATCGCGCGTCAACAGCATGTCTCCGGGTTGCAAGGTTTCAACAGCGCGCGCGCCCTGAGCCGTAAATATCATTGTTCCGGCCACAAAACACGGCACCGGAGGCAGATCATACTGGGTGGAGTCCTGAACAAAGGTCGAGGAGCGGAAACTGGATCGCACCAGCGTTGTGCCATCTGTCGGCATGAACACCGCAGGCGCACCATCGCGATAAAAAGTAACACCCGTTATGGTGGAATTCCGAAAGCCGATACGCACGGTGATCGTATCCCCAACCCAGACAGAGGTCACCGCGAAACCACCAATCGTATCACCCTCTCCAACGCCCAGAACGCCGTTTTCATTTTGGTCTGTTGCGGTCAGTGTCACCGGATTCAAAGTTGTCCCGGAACCGGGCCGGTTTCCGGGGTCCATGACGTAGAAGACAAAGTCGAAATCGTTGGGCATTCTGCCGCTCCAGAAGTGTATTGATATCGGCAGATATGATTACACTTCGACTTAACTTGTTCACAAATACGGCAAAAAAAAGAAAAACCCGGCAACAGAGTGCCGGGTTTTCAATAGGATAGACAACTCTACCTTAAATAGACCTTATTCCGCTGGCATCGCCTGTTCTGCGATGGTCAAGGGATGCGGAATATGAATCAGCATCTCTTTTGGGCATACCTGAACGAAGTGTTGGCGCTCAACCTCCCAGTGCTGAAGGATATCCGCGGCACGACGACTTTGGGTCTCGGCCTGATGACGCTCGATCAGTGTTTTCAGCTGATCTTCCCAATAAGGCACGGTCACGGGGCAGGTCACCAATGTTTCCATATTCATCATTTTTGCGGCCAGACCCTCGGGATCATACAGATAGGCCATACCCCCCGTCATGCCCGCGCCAAAGTTCGCGCCGATCCCGCCCAGAATGACAGCAACGCCACCGGTCATGTATTCACAGCCGTTGCTGCCGCATCCTTCGATCACCACCTTCGCCCCGGAGTTGCGCACCGCGAACCGCTCGCCCGCGCGGCCTGCGGCAAACAGATAGCCATCGGTGGCCCCATAAAGCACGGTATTCCCGATAATGGTATTGTCTGACGCCACCAGCGGGCTGGCCATAGGCGGGCGCACAACGATCGTGCCACCTGACAGACCTTTGCCGACATAGTCATTGGCATCGCCTGACACTTCCAGCGTCAGCCCCGGTGCCGCAAAGGCCCCAAGGCTTTGGCCAGCAGACCCAGTCAGCTTCACCGTCAAATGGTTGGGTTGCAGCGCGTTGCGCATGCCAAACCGTTTCACGATATGGCTGGACACACGCGTGCCCACCGTACGATCCGTGTTCTGCACGGCATAGGACAGTTGCATCTTCTCGCCATCCTCAAGGAAGCGTGCCGCATCGCGCACAATCTCGGCGTCCAGCGTATCGGGCACCGCATTGCGCGGCTTGGCGCGGTCATAGACGATATCACCCGCACCATCGACGGTGATCAGCAGCGGGTTCAGGTCAAGATCGTCCAGATGGGCAGACCCACGGCTGACCTGAGACAACAGATCAGCACGCCCGATCACATCATCCATGCTCCGCGCACCGATGCTGGCCAGAATCTCGCGCACTTCCTGCGCGTAGAAGGTGATCAGGTTCACAACCTTGTCGGCATTGCCGGTGAATTTGGCGCGCAGCGCCTCATCCTGCGTGCACACACCGACGGGGCAAGTGTTGCTCTGGCACTGGCGCACCATGATACAGCCCATCGCGATAAGGGCGGCGGTGCCGATCCCGTATTCTTCGGCCCCCATCATCGCAGCCATGACAATGTCACGCCCGGTGCGCAGGCCGCCATCTGTGCGCAGCGTAAT
This sequence comes from Rhodobacterales bacterium, assembly GCA_047921315.1. Lineage (GTDB taxonomy): Bacteria > Pseudomonadota > Alphaproteobacteria > Rhodobacterales > Rhodobacteraceae > Seohaeicola. The sequence continues at coordinate 10,265 of JBLRWJ010000054.1, forward strand.
ACGATCGCGCAGGTTGTTCATAGACAGAACCTGATGCGCCTCGGTCAGGCCCATTTCCCATGGCAGGCCGGCATATTTGATGGAGGTTGCAGGGCTTGCCCCGGTTCCGCCATTATGACCGGAAATCAGGATGATGTCGGCCTTGGCCTTGGCAACACCTGCCGCAATCGTGCCAACGCCCGATTGTGCCACCAGCTTGACAGTCACCTTGGCGCGCGGGTTGATCTGCTTGAGGTCATAGATCAGCTGCGCCAGATCCTCGATCGAATAGATATCGTGGTGCGGCGGCGGGCTGATCAGGGTGACGCCCTTGGTCGAATGGCGCAACCGCGCGATCAGGTCGGTGACCTTCATGCCGGGCAACTGACCACCCTCGCCAGGTTTGGCCCCTTGCGCGACCTTGATTTCCAACTCCTCACACTGGTTCAGGTATTCGGCGGTTACACCGAAACGCCCCGATGCCACCTGCTTGATCTTGGCGCTGGGGTTATCACCGTTGGGTTCCGGCACGAAATGCGCCGGATCTTCACCGCCTTCGCCGCTGTCGGATTTGGCCCCGATCCGGTTCATCGCCACATTCAGCGTCTTATGCGCCTCAGGGCTAAGCGCGCCCAGCGACATGCCCGGTGTCACGAACCGTTTGCGGATGGAGGTGATGCTTTCCACCTCTTCAATCGGGATTGCCGCGCCCATCGGTTTGATCGCCAGCAGATCGCGCAGATGGATCGGCGGCATGGCCTGCATCTTGGCGGAATACTGTTTCCAGATTTCAAAACTCGCCTTGTTGCAGGCGGTTTGCAGCAAATGCATGGAAGTTGCTTCCCATGCATGGGTCTCCCCCGAACGGCGCGCTTTGTAAAAGCCGCCGATAGGCAAGACATCGCTGCTACCCAGCCAGCCTTTGGCGTGGACCTCTTCAATCTTGCGCTGGATACCCGTGACACCAATACCGCTGATGCGGCTGGTCATACCGGGGAAATATTCAGCGCACATCGCACGGGACAGGCCCACCGCCTCGAAGTTCAGACCCCCACGGTAGGAGGACACAACCGAGATGCCCATCTTCGCCATGATCTTGAGCAGACCCTGATCAATCGCGTCACGGTAGCGGCGCATCGCTTGCGTCAATGTCCCGTCAATCAGGCCGCGCGCGATACGATCAGCGATACTGTCTTCGGCCAGATAGGGATTCACGACAGTGGCACCACAGCCGATCAACACCGCAAAGTAGTGCGGATCAATACATTCCGCTGACCGCACATTGAGCGAGCAGAAGGTCCGCAGCCCCTTGCGTGTCAGATGCGAATGCACGGCGCTGGTGGCCAGAATCATCGGCATCGGCACACGGTCTGCGCCCTGCTTGTGATCTGTCAGCACCAAGTGACCCGCGCCGGAACGCACAGCATCTTCGGCCTCGGCGCGGATACGCTCCAACCCTTTGCGCAGGGCGTCATTGTCCTCGCCCACCGGAAAGGTGCAGTCGATCTCGACCAGAGCGGCGTTGAAATTACGCACAACCTCGTCCCATTGGGCATTGCCAACAAAGGGGCTGTCCAGCACCAGAATTTCAGTCTGCGCGCTGCTTTCATCCAACACGTTCTTGAGGTTGCCGAACCGGGTCTTGAGACTCATCACCCGGAATTCGCGCAAGCTGTCGATAGGCGGGTTTGTGACCTGACTGAAGTTCTGGCGGAAGAAATGCGACAACGGGCGGTATTTCGACGATAGCACCGCAGCGGGCGTATCATCGCCCATGGAAGCCAGCGTTTCCTTTCCGTCCTCGGCCATCGGCGCAAGGATTTGCTCCAGTTCTTCAATCGTGTAGCCAGCAGCGATCTGACGGCTGCGCAGCTCCGCACCGCTGAACATCGCCGTTTCGGTGATCCCTTCCAGCGCCTCGTCCAGTTCGTTGATCTTGCCGACCCATTCGCCAAAGGGCTGGGCTGCGGCCAGCCGGTCCTTGATCTCAGTATCGTGGAACAGCTTGCCCTCTTTCATATCGACGGCGATGATCTGCCCCGGCCCAAGCGCGCCTTTTTCGCGCACTGTGGCCTCTTTAATCGGCACCATTCCAGCCTCGGACCCCGCAATCAGCAGGCCGTCACCTGTCACGACATAGCGCATCGGGCGCAGGCCGTTACGATCAAGCCCGGCGCACACCCAGCGGCCATCGGTCATCGCCAAAGCGGCAGGGCCGTCCCACGGCTCCATCACCGAATTGCAGTAGGAATACATATCACGCCAGCTTTGCGGCAATTCCACCGCCTGCTTGGACCATGATTCCGGCACCAGCATGGTTTTCGCCATCGGCGCGGAACGCCCCGCGCGCACCAGCACCTCGAACACGGAATCAAGGGCTGCGGAATCGGACGATCCGGCCTGCACAATCGGCTTGATATCTTCGGCCAGATCGCCAAACGCGCCCGAGGCCATGCGGATTTCGTGCGATTTCATCCAGTTGACATTGCCGCGCAGGGTGTTGATCTCACCGTTATGGGCCAGCATGCGGAAGGGCTGCGCCAGCCACCATTGCGGAAAGGTGTTGGTGCTGTAACGCTGGTGATAGATGGCAAATGCGCTTTCAAAGCGGGGGTCCAGCAGATCGGGATAGAATTCCGCCACCTGCTCGGCCAGCATCATGCCTTTATAAATGATCGACCGGCAGGAGAGCGAACAGATATACATGCCCTGAATACCCGCCGCGATGGCCGCTTTTTCGATCCGGCGGCGGATGACATAAAGCTCCCGCTCGAATGTTTCCTCATCCACACCCTTGCTGTTCGAGATCAGGATCTGCTCAATCTCGGGGCGGGTTGCGTTGGCCTTTTCGCCAAGGCAGGTAATATCCACCGGCACATGGCGCCAGCCATAGATGTAATACCCCATCCGCAAGACTTCGGTTTCCACGATGGTCCGGCAGGTTTCCTGTGCCCCGAAATTGGTACGGGGCAAAAAGACCTGACCAACAGCCATCAGGTTATCGGTTTTCGGCTCATGGCCAGTGCGGCGGATCTGATCGTAAAAGAAGGGCACCGGGATCTGCACATGAATGCCGGCACCGTCACCGGTTTTGCCATCCGCATCCACAGCACCGCGATGCCAGATCGCCTTCAGCGCGTTGATGCCGTTTTCCACAACCTTGCGCGAAGGTTTGCCATCAATCGACACAACCAGCCCGACGCCGCAGGAAGAATGCTCTTCTTCCTCGGAATAAAGACCATTTTCGGCCATCCACTTGCGCTTGGCTTCTTCGGACGCGGCCCAGCTTTCATCATACTTGGTCATTGGTTCAACCTTTCATTCCGTGCCGGATCAGGCTTGTGGCCCTGTCGGAGATCATTTGTGGAAGGCGCGGCGAAAAACCGCCTGCGCCAGTCAATCACTCAGCAGCAACAGCGCGTGCGCCATTGTTGAGATAATCCAGAACCGCCTGTGCTGAATCGCGCCCATCCCGGATCGCCCAGACCACAAGGCTGGCACCGCGCACGATGTCGCCTACGGCATAGACACCTTCCAGACTGGTCTGGCCTGTTGTGTATTCCGCGCGGATCGTGCCCCAACGGGTGACATCAAGACCCTCCACGCCCCACAGCTTGGGCAAATCCTCAGGCTCGAATCCGAGGGCCTTGATCACGATGTCCGCCTCTTCGACGTAATCAGCACCGTCAATCACTTCGGGTGACTGGCGGCCCGTGGCATCCGGCGCGCCAAGACGCATCTTTTGCACCATAACGCCTGTCACCGGATCACCGACAAAACCCTTGGGCGCGCTCAACCATTCGAAAATCACGCCTTCTTCTTCGGCGTTTTGCACCTCGCGCTGGCTGCCCGGCATATTGGCCCGGTCCCGACGATAAAGACATTTAACTGATGCCGCCCCCTGCCGGATCGCCGTGCGGACACAATCCATCGCAGTATCGCCACCACCGATCACGACAACGCGCTTACCAGCGGCATTCAATTCGCCACTATCAAATTCCGGCACATCATCGCCAAAGCTTTTGCGATTGCTGGCAGTCAGATAATCAATCGCGCGCACCAAGCCATCGGCGTCTGATCCCGGCCCTTCCAGATCACGTGTTTTATAAACACCTGTTGCGATCACGACCGCATCATGTTTGCCGCGGATAGCGTCAAAACTGATATCTTCACCGACATTGCAGTTCAGAACAAATTCAACGCCGCCCTGTTCAAGCTGATCGTTGCGGCGCATCACCACGTCTTTTTCCAGTTTGAAACCGGGGATACCATAAGTCAGCAAGCCGCCTGCCCGGTCATAGCGATCATAGATCGTAACCTGCACACCCGCGCGGCGCAGCACATCTGCCGCAGCCAAACCACCGGGACCAGCCCCGATGATACCCACGGATTGATCCCGCTCCATCGCGGGGACAATGGGCTTGACCCAACCCTGTTCCCACGCCGTATCAGTGATGTATTTCTCAACCGCGCCAATCGTCACGGTCCCATGACCTGATTGCTCGATCACGCAATTGCCTTCGCACAGGCGATCCTGCGGGCAAATCCGGCCACAGATCTCTGGAAATGTGTTTGTCGCCTGGCTGATCTCATAGGCTTCTTGCAGCCTGCCTTCCGCTGTCAGGCGAAGCCAGTCCGGGATGTTGTTATGCAACGGACAGTGGGTTTGGCAATAAGGCACACCGCACTGGCTGCAACGGCTGGCCTGCTCTTTGGCTTTTGCGTCAGCATATTCTGCGTAGATTTCTTGAAAATCCTGCCGCCGCGCCTCTGCCTCACGTTTTTGGGGCATGTCACGCTCGACAGAGATAAATTTCAGCATCGGTTGCTTGGCCACCTGGAAACTCCGATCAGATCTGGGTTGCGCCCTTTTAAACCAAGCCAATCCGGTTTAAAAGTCAGGTATACTGACCTATAATGCGTTTTTTTTTGCTGCAGCACAGCATCAGGACACTCCTTGCGCGCTTTTTATGTCCGATACGGACCTAAATCAGATCTTTCCTCAAGAAAATAAGCCTTTATACGATGACAGCACCGTAAGAGAGACCATCAGATGCCCCTATTCCACCTTTTTCTAGTCGCCGTGATTCAAGGCCTGACTGAATTCTTACCTGTTTCCTCGTCCGGCCACCTGATTCTTTTGCCAGCCCTCACCGGGATGGAGGATCAGGGCCAGGTGATCGACGTGGCGGTGCATGTTGGCACATTGCTGGCTGTGATCATTTACTTCTGGCCCGATGTCCGCATGGGCTTGGCTGGCGTGCCGCGTATGTTGCGGGGCCGGATTGACACGCAAGGCGCTTGGCTGGCGCTATGTCTGGCCATCGCGACAGTGCCCGTTGTCATCGTGGGCCTGATCCTGAACCTGACCGGTCTGGACGAGATGATGCGCGGCGTTGCCGTGATCGGATGGACGATGCTGATTTTCGGGATCGTACTTTACTGGGCTGACCAGCGTGGCCCTGTCAAAAAGACCGCCGCGCAATGGTCAATCCGGGACGCTGTCATCATGGGGCTATGGCAGGTCATCGCGTTGATCCCCGGCACATCCCGGTCGGGAATCACCATCACGGGCGGCCGCCTGCTGGGCTATGCCCGCCATGATGCCGCGAAATTAGCGATGCTGATGTCCATCCCGACGATTGCGGCCTCCGGCGTTTTGCTGGGGGCCAAGGTCGCGGTCACCGCAGACCTTGCGGCCGCGCGCGATGGCGCCATCGCTGCGGTGTTTGCGTTTTTCGCGGCCTTGCTGGCCCTGTCACTGATGATGCGCTTGCTGCGTAGCGTCAGCTTTACACCTTATGTGATCTACCGTATCGCCCTGGGCATCGTATTGCTGATCTATGCCTATAGCTAAGCCTGTCAGTGCTGGCGCAGGTTCTTTGCCGATGCCTTGATCGCCGCATATTGTCCCGAAGGCCGGAAAGGCCACAGATAATCAGGCAGAACCGATTCCATCGAGGTGGGGGTGATGCCCAATGCGGCAAAGCCCTTGGCCCCATCGCTGACCACATTGTCACGCTGCAGATTGCGCACCTGATCGCGTGTGATCTGCGCGGGGATAAGGCCCAGTGATACTTTGTTCAGCATATCAAAGCCAAACCCCATCATCCGCGCCAGCGGGAAGGGGATATTCACAACCATACGGCGCCTTTGGATCGCGTCCAGCATCTGCGCCATCAGATCGCGGAATGTCGCAATCTCTGGCCCACCCAATTCATACACGCCCGGTGTTGCCTTCCCCTCAACCGCCAGCACAGCGGCTTGCGCCACGTCATCCACGTAAACCGGCTGGAACCGCGTTTGCGCCCCGACAACGGGCAGAATAGGCCCCAATTGCGCCATCCGGGCAAAGCGGTTGAAAAACTGATCCTCGGCCCCGAACACGATAGACGGGCGCAGGATAACCGCATCCGGCATATGTTGCAGAACAGCATCCTCGCCCAGCGCCTTGGTGCGGGCATAATCGCTTTTGGATTGCGCGTCAGCCCCGATCGCCGAGATCTGCACCATGCGGGAAATACCCGATTCCGCAGCGATCCGCGCAATCCGCCCCGCGCCTTCGGCCTGCACGTCTGCAAAACGGTTCTTGCCGGTTTCTGCCAGAATCCCCACGCAGTTGACGACAGCATCCGCCCCCTGCATCACCGCACGCACGCTTGCATCGTCGCGGATATTGCACAGCACAGGTTCAACCTGACCGGGGGTTCCGTAGGTTTTGACGAACATCGCCTCGTTCGGGCGGCGCACGGCCACGCGAACGCGCCAACCGTCCTTGGCCAACCGGCGCGCTATATAGCGGCCCACAAAGCCCGATCCGCCATAAATGGTCACGAGTTTCGACATATTGCTGCCTCCGGCCCTTGAAATCATGACCGTTCCTAAACCTATGGCTTGGCTTGGACAAGATGTTACAGGGTCGCGGGGAGACCTTATCATTA
>JBLRWJ010000055.1:0-12983 GCA_047921315.1 Rhodobacterales bacterium
AGGAGACTATGATAAAACCACAGTAAAAACACGCAAAAGACAGCGGTTGATTCATTCTGCCGCAGTAGGTGAGCGTGTTTCCAAAGACCTCTGCATGACACCGTTCCGGCCCCAGGATGAGGGCAGCGCCTGCCTGGGCTGGCGCTCTGGCGGGCCGGGGCCGAATGCGCCGACATCGCATGAAACCCAGCCGTTGCAACGTGTTGGGCCGTCCGAAGCGCCTGCCGGGGGGCAGGAAACGCTTACAGCTATTCATTTGGCCTGCCTATAATAGCGGCATGTTCAGAAAATGCCGGGGCGTGGTTCGCGGCCGGGGATCACACCCGGTGATAGGGTGATCCCGCAAGGATGGATGCGGCGCGGTATAATTGCTCGGCTAGCATCACCCGCACCAACATATGCGGCCAGACCATTTTGCCAAATGACAGGCTTGCATCGGCGCGCGCGCGCAATTCAGGGGCAAGGCCATCCGCACCGCCAATGATCAGCGCCAGATCACCGCGCCCCGCATCGCGCCAGCCCGCCAGACGATTCGCAAATTCGGGCGAGGACATGATCGTGCCCCGCTCATCCAGCGTGCAGATCACCGCACCCGCAGGCACGGCACGTTCCAGCAGTGCAGCCTCTGCCGCCATGCCGCCGCCCTTCTTGTCCTCAACCTCGTGCACCTGCACAGGGCCAAGGCCCAGCGCACGACCTGTCCGGTCAAGACGCGTCAGATAATCGTCAATCAATGCGCGTTCCGGGCCGGTTCGCAACCGGCCCACCGCGCAGATGTGAACCCGCATCAGACCGTCGAAGCGGCCGCAGATTGCGTGGCACCGGCAGGTAGCCACATTTTCTCAAGCTGATAGAACTCGCGCACTTCGGGCCGGAAAACATGCACGATCACATCGCCTGTATCGATCAGAACCCAATCGCCTGTTTCCTTACCCTCGATCCGGCTCAGCCGGCCGAAGCTCTGCTTGAGGTAATCGGCCAGCTTTTCCGAAATTGACGACACCTGACGCGATGACCGGCCCGAGCAGATCACCATGTAATCGCCAATCGCCGTCTTGCCGCGCAGATCGATCTGCACGATGTCTTCGGCTTTGTCGTCTTCAAGCTGGTTAAGGATAAGCGCCAAAAGCTCTTCGCTTGTGACCTGTGTCGGAGCGGCGGTCATCGGTGCCCCGACAGGAACGGCAGATGCCGCTTCAAAGTTGAGTGACAGGACATTGTCCTCCTTGTGGCACGCCGACAGGGCCCCGGCGCTGGGCACATCTCAAATATAGCATCGCTTTGGGCAAATCTCAATGAGGGGCGCACGCCCTGTGCACCCCTATATGGGCTGAGTCAATCGCTGGTGGGCGCAAACTGTGGCGGTGTTGCGTTTTCCAACACCCGTACCTCTCGCTGGGGGTAGGGAATCGAGATGCCGTTATCCTTGAAGGCATCCCACAACGCCAGATAGACATTGCCCCTGATATTGGTCAGCCCCTGCGTTGGGTCTTTGATCCAAAAGCGCAGGATATAATCCACGGAACTGTCACCGAAGCCCACGATATGACAGACCGGCGCCTTGAAATCCAGCACACGGTCCACCGATTGCGCCGCAGCAACAGCCACATGGCGCACCAGATGCGGATCATCGCCGTAAGCTGTGCCGAAATGGATATCCAACCGGACGAATTCATTTGAATGTGACCAGTTGACGACCTGTCCGGTGATCAGATCCTCATTCGGGATCAGGTATTCGCGGCCATCCCGCGTCACCACGGATACATAGCGCGCGCCCAGCGCGTTGATCCAGCCGAAGGTCTCCCCCAGGCTGATCACGTCACCCGGCTTGATCGATTTGTCCAGCAGGATGATGACGCCAGACACCAGATTGGACACAACCTTTTGCAGGCCAAAGCCCAAGCCCAGACCGATGGCCCCGGACAGTACCGCCAAGCCTGTCAGGTCCACCCCAACCGTCCGCAACCCGATGAAAAATGCAGCGCCATAAAGCCCGACCTGAAGCGCCTTGACGGCCAGCACCTGCATCGAGGGGCTGATATCAGGATTCTCCCGGATGCGTTTGGTAGATTGCTTGGTCACAAAGCGGGCCAATGCAAAAAGAATGGCCAGCAGCATCACGGCTTGCAGAATCAGCCACACAGACAGGCGGGACTCCGCAAATTCAATGGCAACACCATCAAGGATGCGTCTGGTATCATCGGTTAGCCCAAGAATTGACAGTGACACCCATGCCCACCCGATATAGCGCACCAGCGCGCGCACAACGGGGTTGCCGATGATCCGTGTCAGAATCGCAATCACCAGCCACGCCAAGGCAAGCTGCGCCACAATCGCCAAAAGATAGGACCGGCTGGACCATGTGACCTCCCGCATGATCCAGACCAGCGGCCAGATCATCACCACAAACACGATCAGCCGCAGACGGTTGCGCAGGGTCACAGCCAGCCGCATGCGCCACTTGGGCCAGCCCTCGCGGCTGCGCAACCAGTCATTCAGGCGCGGGGAAACTATGCGGTCAAAGATATGCGCCGCCAACAGCAGCGCCATCGCAATCAAAACCTGATAGGCATTCCACGGCTGCAAAAGGCTGGCCATGAACAGTTCTGTCCGCGCCAACAGGCCAAGGGCGGCCTCCATTGCAGCGTCGATTGGGATTTCCTCGTCCATGCCTCTCCTGCCCTGAAACCAAAGGATACATGACCGGCCGCAGCGGGCAAGCCCACCTATCACGCCTGAACAGCGCTCTGTCGCGGCTCTTGATAGACTCGGTCAGCCATAGTATCCCGCTTTGCATGAGACGCATTTTCGACATGGATGATCGCGCGCGGCTGCGCGAACGCTTTTTCGGGGCCTCCCTGACCGTGCTCGCACGCCTGTGAGGGCTGCGCGTTGTCCAACCTTTCATTTTACAGCCAGAACACCAGCCAAAGGGAGAGGACCAATGTCCCCCAAAACGCTCTATGACAAAATCTGGGATGCCCATGTCGCCCACGAAGCCGAAGACGGCACCTGCCTTCTTTATATCGATCGCCACCTTGTCCATGAGGTGACAAGCCCGCAAGCCTTTGAAGGGCTGCGGATGGCCGGACGCACCGTGCATGCCCCTGACAAGACAATCGCCGTACCGGACCATAACGTGCCCACAACGCTGGACCGCGCCAAAGGGATCGAGAATGAGGAAAGCCGCATTCAGGTTGAGGCGCTGGACAAGAACGCGCGTGATTTCGGCATCCACTATTATCCTGTGTCCGATATCCGTCAGGGCATCGTTCATATCGTTGGGCCTGAACAGGGCTGGACCCTGCCCGGCATGACCGTTGTGTGCGGTGACAGCCACACAGCCACCCATGGGGCGTTCGGCGCATTGGCGCATGGGATCGGCACATCGGAGGTGGAACATGTGCTGGCCACACAGACCCTGATCCAGCAGAAATCCAAGAATATGAAGGTCGAGATCACCGGCAAACTGCGCCCCGGCGTGACGGCCAAAGATATCACCCTGTCGGTGATTGGCAAAACCGGCACGGCAGGCGGCACAGGCTATGTGATCGAATATTGCGGCGAGGCGATCCGCGATCTGTCCATGGAAGGCCGGATGACCGTTTGCAACATGGCCATCGAGGGCGGCGCACGCGCTGGCCTGATCGCACCGGATGAAAAGACGTTTGAATATGTGATGGGCCGCCCGCACGCGCCCAAAGGGGCGCAATGGAAGGCGGCGCTGGCATGGTGGAAAACGCTCTATTCCGATGATGACGCCCATTGGGATAAGGTCGTGACCCTCAAAGGTGAAGACATCGCACCGGTCGTGACATGGGGCACCTCACCCGAAGATGTGTTGCCGATCACCGGCAGCGTGCCCGCACCGGAAGATTTTGTCGGCGGTAAGGTCGACGCGGCCAAACGCTCTTTGGAATATATGGGTCTGGAACCGGGCACGCCGCTGAACCAGATCAAGATTGATACGGTCTTTATCGGCTCTTGTACCAATGGCCGGATCGAGGATCTGCGCGCTGCGGCTGCGATCCTCAAGGGTAAGAAGATCAAGGACGGGATGCGCGCGATGGTCGTGCCCGGGTCCGGCCTTGTGCGCGCGCAGGCCGAGGAAGAGGGGCTGGCGCAGGTATTCATCGATGCAGGTTTTGAATGGCGGCTGGCGGGCTGTTCGATGTGTCTGGCGATGAACCCGGATCAGCTGAGCCCCGGTGAACGGTGTGCCGCCACGTCAAACCGCAACTTTGAAGGGCGTCAGGGGCGTGGTGGACGCACCCATCTGATGAGCCCCGCCATGGCCGCCGCCGCCGCAGTCACCGGACATCTGACCGATATTCGCGACATGATGTGATTTGAACCGACGCTCCTCAGCCCTTGCGGGCCTCTTCGCGATGAAAGCCCGCAAGGGCTGAGGAGCGTTTCTCATAAAGGATCGAGACGATGGATAAATTCACCAAAATCAGCGGCATCGCCGCCCCGCTTCCCCAGATCAATGTCGATACCGATATGATCATTCCCAAGCAGTTCCTGAAAACGATCAAGCGTTCCGGCCTTGGCGTTAATCTGTTTGACGAAATGCGCTATGACGATGACCGCAACGAAATTTCGGATTTCGTGCTCAACAAGCCGCAATATCGCAACGCGGAAATCCTTGTTGCGGGCGATAATTTCGGCTGCGGCTCATCGCGGGAACACGCGCCTTGGGCTTTGCTTGATTTCGGAATCCGCTGTGTTATCGCGCCCAGCTATGCCGATATTTTCTTCAACAACTGTTTCAAGAATGGCATCCTGCCCATCGTTCTGCCGCAAGAGCAGGTCGATATTTTGATGAAAGATGCCGAAAAAGGCGCGAATGCACGCATTGAGATTGATCTTGAAGCGCAGACTATCACGTCATCCGATGGCGAGGTTTTCTCGTTCGATGTGGACCCGTTCAAGAAGCATTGCCTGATCAACGGCCTTGACGATATCGGCCTGACATTGGAAAAGGCCGCGGCAATTCAATCCTATGAATCCCGCCTGGCTGCAGAACGGCCTTGGGTCTGACACCGACAAGCCGATTCTATCGGGCTGGAGCTATAAAGGCTGTCTTCGCGGGCAGCCTTTTCTTTTTTAGTGGCTATATCGACACCCGACACAAGATGTAGATTGTGCCTATTCCGGATGCGGAAATTTCAATCTGGATGATACATTTGCGCACCAGTTAAATCATCAAATAGCCCAAAAATTGCAGTTAACTATATGTGTGGGTTGAGGAGCTTTGGGAAAGAAGGCAAAAATTGGGCAGGAATGAGGCAATCCGCCTTCATTGGTGGAATCAAGTTGGACACAGACCGCGGCAGAGTATCGCGGTCGGCCAGTTTGAAAGGGGCAACGTGTGATCGAACAATTGACAGGCGCCGCTTTGCGCGCCATCGCCATGGCATTGCTGATCGCACTGCCATATTTGCTGGTTTCGGGCTCCGGCAGTGATGAAACCCAGTTCGTGATGTTGCTGGCCATGCTGGCCGCTGTTCTGGTGATGGTTGAATATAACTCTGCCTATCCCAGCCTGATCGCCTTCCGCCATGCGCCGCCCTACAATCGTTTGCGCTTTGGCGCGATCTTTCTTGCGGTTCTGATCCTGTCACTTGTGCATCGCGGGCAGGCCAACCCCGGAACACTGACCGAGATCATGACATCAATAGCGGTCATCCTTGGGAATCTGACGGATTTTCCCTATTCGCCCGTTCGCCTGACTGTCTTGATGCTGAGCGTCGATACACCCGATGCGCTTGTCGTCGCTGTGCGTCTGGCTGCAGGGGTCTGCTATACTTTGTCGGTGTTCCTGATCCTTGTTTTCGTGATCCTTGTCCGCCTGTTTGATTGGCCAGCGCGCAATGGGGCGTTCAATGTCTGGATCAACCTGCCGATGTTCGATGCAACATCAGGCGGTGACGTCATTGCGCGGCTCAAAAACCATGCGCGCATTAACTTGATCTTAGGGTTTCTGCTGCCATTCATCATCCCGGCCCTTGTCTTGATTGCGTCCGAACGTATCGAGGTTGAGGCACTTGCCACCCCGCAGACCTTGATCTGGATGATGTGTATATGGGCCTTTATTCCCGCCAGCCTGATGATGCGCGGGATCGCGATGGCCCGGATCGCGGCTATGATCGAACACAAGCGCCGCCGCACCTATGCCGCTGTCGAAGGGCTGCAGGCGATCTGATCATCCTGTTGCGGTCTGCGCTGCTGTCTGTCTGCACTGTGCTGTTGCTTGTGCAGGCCGCACCACAGATGGCACGCAGCGGTACGCTGGAGATTGCGGTCTATCACACCAGCCTTGCGCGGTCCGGCCCCGGCCTATTGCTGCGCGACATCCTGAAAGGTGAGGACGCGCAGGTTTTGGCGGTGACACAGATCATCGCCCATGCCGCCGCGGATATCCTGCTTTTGCTTGATATCGATTATGACCATGATCTGCTGGCCATCAAAGCATTGCGCGACAGGGTGAATGAAGCAGGCGTCCATTATCCGCATGTGTTTGCCATGCTTCCCAATAGCGGGATGCCAACCGGGCTTGATCTGGACCGTGACGGGCGGCACGGCGGACCCCGCGATGCGCAAGGATACGGGTTCTTCTCGGGACAGGGCGGCATGGCCCTGCTGTCCAGATACCCGGTCCGGACCAACGATGTGCAGGATCACAGCGCGCTGCTATGGCGTGATCTGCCGGGGGCGCTGCTATCCCTCCCCGATGGGTCTGCGCTCCTGACACCCGATGTATTGGCACGCCAACGCCTGTCCCAGACCGGGCTTTGGGTGGTGCCCGTGACCGTTGCGGCTCGTGATATCTGGCTCATGGCTTTCCACGCGGCCCCCCCGGTCTTTGACGCCTTCGCTGATCACAATGCCCGCCGCAATCATGATGAGGCCGCGTTCTGGACGCATTATCTGGATGGGGCGTTTGCGCCGCCTCCGGCGCAGTCTTTCGTCATTGCAGGCGGCAGCAACATGGACCCGGACGATAGCGCTGGCCGTCCCTCTGCGATGCGCGCGCTTTTGTCCGATCCGCGATTGCAGGACCCGAAGCCCCAAGGCGGTGGCCACCATGACCCGACCCCCGGCCATCACGGCGATCCCGCGCTGGATACAGCCCGCTGGCCAGCCCCCGGCCCGGGAAACCTGCGGGTGGACTATATCCTGCCCTCTGCCGATCTGTCCGTTCTGGACGCAAAGGTCATCTGGCCTGATCCGGACGATCCCCTTTCGGAGGTGGCGGTTCAGGCCAGCCGCCACTTTCTGGTCAGCGTCACTCTTGGCTGGCCCTAGCCGTCTTTGCCCTTGCGCGGCCCATGACATATGATGTGCTTTCTTGACCCTGCGTCCGGCAATCGCTACGCCAGTGCCGAAACTTACATGACGAAGGACAGACCGGACATGACCAACCCCTCGCTTCTTATTCTCGCCGGAGACGGCATCGGCCCTGAAGTCATGGCAGAGGTCCGCAAGATCATTGATTGGTATGGGGCCAAGCGTGGCGTTACCTTCGATGTGTCCGAGGATCTGGTAGGCGGTTGCGCCTATGACAAGCACGGAACGCCGCTGCATGATGACACCATGGCCAAAGCGCAAGAGGTGGATGCCGTTCTGCTGGGTGCCGTGGGCGGGCCAAAATATGACAACCTTGATTTCAGCATCAAGCCGGAGCGTGGCCTGCTGCGCCTGCGCAAGGAAATGGATCTTTACGCCAATCTGCGGCCAGCGCAGTGTTTTGATGCGCTGGCTGACTTCTCATCGTTGAAAAAGGATGTGGTGGCGGGCCTCGACATCATGATCGTGCGCGAATTGACCAGCGGTGTCTATTTCGGAGAGCCGCGCGGCATCTTCAAGGAAGGCAACGAACGGGTGGGTATCAATACCCAGCGCTACACGGAGTCCGAGATCGAGCGTGTCGCGCGATCCGCCTTTGAACTGGCCCGCAAGCGCGGCAACAAGCTGTGTTCGATGGAAAAGGCCAATGTGATGGAATCCGGTGTGTTGTGGCGGGAAGTGGTGCAGCGGATCGGGGATACCGAATACCCTGATGTTGAACTAAGCCATATGTATGCAGATGCAGGCGCGATGCAGTTGACCCGCTGGCCCAAACAGTTCGACGTGATCGTAACAGACAATCTGTTCGGTGACCTGCTGTCTGATCTGGCCGCGATGCTGACCGGATCTTTGGGGATGTTGCCCTCGGCCAGCCTTGGCGCGCCCATGGCCAATGGCCGCCCCAAAGCGCTCTATGAACCCGTCCATGGCTCTGCCCCTGATATCGCGGGTCAGGGTAAGGCAAACCCGATTGCCTGTGTTCTCAGCTTTGCGATGGCGTTGCGCTACAGCTTTGACATGGGCACCGAAGCAGCCCGTTTGGAAGCGGCTGTAGAGAAAGTGCTGGCCGATGGGCTGCGCACCGCCGATCTGATGGGTCCAGAGGGTGGCGCACCTGTCACCACCACGCAAATGGGCGATGCCATCATCGCCGCGCTGGACGCATCGCTTTGATGCATCAGGCTTGCGGCTCCGGGTTATCCGGGGTCCTGGCCTGCTTGGGCAGGTGGCCGGCGTCTTTTGGTAGGCCCGGCATGCCCTCTGCGTAAAACGCGATCCGGGCGGCATGTTCGGCCACACGACGCAGCCAGCGCATCGCATCAGTGCGCTCAAACATCTCGGCCACCGTAATCAGGCCAACATGTTCATGCAGCAATGTGGCGCGCCGATGGTTTTTCGTGCGCGCCTCGATCCGGCTGGAAAGCCGCGCAAGGCGATGCGCCTCCAACCCGTGTTGCTGAACATCGGCCGCGCGCCGCAGCGTTGCCCCCAGAACCTGCGCTGGCCGTGACAGGGTGGAATCAGACAAGACGCCCGCAACCATAGACCGTCTTTGAAGCCGGTTGAGCAACCGATCCAGATGATCGGTCTGATGCAGGATAGCGGCATATCGCAACCGCTCGGCAGGCTTGTCCTCGGGCAGGGATATCCGCGTCAGGTAGCTTTTGATCTCTGCCAAGGCCGGAACGGCGGTCTGCTCCAGCGTTGCAAGGCCCCGCATATCGCTTTGCGGTGTCAGGGCCCGCCCCAAAGCGCCAAACACATGCCGCGCCACCTTGCTGGCAGCAGTCTGCGCGGCATCCATTGCGGCCCCCTCATCGCTGAGCAAAGCCGGATCAAGTGCAACGGTCAGGTCAGGGGCCGCCTTTGCCCCGGCAGGCGCTACGATCAAGCGTTCCACAAATCGGGCAAAGGCCGCCGTGAACGGCAGAAAGACAGCCGCCGCCACAACATTGATCACCGTGTGGAAGATGACGAGGGCCGACATTTCGCCCACAATCCCAGCCGTCTTTGCCAACAGTGCAAAGCCAAATCCCAAAATCGGAAAAGCCATCAGCGCCTTGCCGATATTGAAAATCAGGTTGGCCAGCGCGGTCTGGCGCATTGTCAGCGAACCGCCCAGCGTTGCCAGCAATCCGGTCACGGTGGTGCCAAGGTTCATCCCGATCACCATGGCGGCGGCTTGCTCCAGACTGACAGAGCCACTGCCCAGCAGCACCAGCGCCATGGCCATCGCCGCACTGGAGGATTGCATCACCACAGTCACGGCCAGACCGATGGCCGCCAGTTTCAACTGCCCGATCAATCCGCTTTCCGGAAAAGACTGCGGCGTTAACCCCTCGCCAAACCCTGCGGCGCCGGCCTGCATCATATCCAAGCCGATGAAAAGCAGGCACAGGCCCGAAGCCGCGCGCCCAATCCGCGCCCAGCGCCCGCCGCCCAGCAAGGCCAGCAGGCTTGCCCCGAACAGCGACGGCAGCGCGACAGTGCCAAGTTGCAGCTTGAACCCGAGCAGCGTGACCATCCATCCGGTGACAGTGGTGCCGATATTGGCCCCGTAGATCACGCCCAGCGCCTGCGGAAATGTCATCAGCCCCGCCCCGACAAATCCGATGGTCATCACCGTTGTCGCACTGGAGGATTGCACCACTGCAGTTGCCGCCGCCCCCGTCACCACCCCGGCCAATGGTGTGGTCGTAAATCTGGCCAGCAAATGGCGCAACTGACTGCCTGCTGCCTCACGCAGGGCATCGGTCATGATCTTCATGCCAAACAAGAACATGCCGATCCCGCCAAGGATCACCGCAATGCCGCTCATTGGGGTTCTGTCGTCATAATGAGCCTCCCGACTGATAGAATGAAGGGGCAATCAGCCTTGCACAAGCCCTGACACAGGACCGCCTTTGCGGTCACTTCATCTCTTGCAAATTCAATGCGACGGGTTTAAGCGCCTGTCACACGGTCGGGCTGTAGCGCAGCCTGGTAGCGCACCTGCTTCGGGAGCAGGGGGTCGGAGGTTCGAATCCTCTCAGCCCGACCAGTTATCGCATCGGCTTACAGCCACCTCCCCCATCAGGATCACCGCTGTTTTAGGTTCGATCTGCAAGGCTGGCCTTGTGCGGCATGTGATCTCGGACAACAAGATCGATGTAATTCTGCATACTGCTGCCTATAAGCATGTGCCGCTTGTTGATTCCAATGCCGTTGCAGGGATCAGGAACAACGTCTTCGGCACCGATATTCTGACCGATGCCGCAGGTGCGGCCAGTGTGGAACGGTTTACCCTGATTGCAACAGACAAGACCGTCCGCCCCGTGGGGATCATGGGCTGCACCAAACGGCTGTCCGAGATGATCGTGCAGGATCTGGCGACGGGATCAACGCATACAAGGTTTTCCATGGTGCGCTTCGGGAATGTTCTGGGGTCTTCCGGCTCTGCCATACCGCTGTTTCAGGATCAGATCGCGCGCGGCGGGCCTGTCACGCTTACCCATGAGGACATTGCCCGCCAGATGATCGAAGGAGCGGGCTATACCGTGCGTGATCACAGGAACCCGAATGGTGATATTGAGGTTGTTGTCACAGGTCTGCGGCCGGGCGAAAAGCTGCATGAAGAACTGTTGATCGGTGCGGATATGCCGATAACACCACATCCCAAGATCATGCGCGCACAGGAAAATTACCTGTCAGAGCTTGAGATGGCCAATATGCTGCAATCCCTGCGGCGCGCGGTGGAATCGCGTGATCTTGATGCGATTGCAAGGCTTCTTGATCGCTGGATCGAGGCGGACAAACCTCTGTCCGTTGCATCAGGCGAATTCTCAGTTCAGTAAGTTCTGTTAGGCGAACTCTCTCAAATCTTAAGAAACAGCCCAAGGTTTACCCTATGAGCGCAAGCTCGCATTAACCTGTGTGACCCTATCCTGATTGTGTTGGGTTTTTCGGCCGGGGGGATCGGGATGGGGACTTACCGGATTGTATTCAGCGATGTGCTTGGCGCTGGCCAACAGACATATGTAACCGGAATTACGGACCTTGGCATCTTGAACGGTGCGGACGATCCGTTCTTGGTGTCAATGACCAGCGCAGGGGGTGGCATGGCGGTGTTCAATGCCACAACCGGAATGGTCTTGCAGACAACGGCAGTTTCAACAGATGTGGCGCAACTTACGCCACCTGCCCTAAGCCTGCTGCAAAATGGCGGGCAGACATATCTTGCCACGCTGGGGTTGCGTGAACCGGGGCTGCCCGCGATGCCCCTTCACCCGAATGGGGCGCTGGGTGACAGTACCATCCTGACAGCGCAGGGGCAGGATCTGGGCCTGATCACTGGCATCACAGCGGCGCAATTTGGTGAGGCGCTGCATCACTTTGCCAGCATGCGAACGCCCGGTTTGCTCCGCCTTGATGCGCAAGGGGCCGCGCAGTTTGCCGCAGATCCACTGAACCTGACCGGGCATGGCACCCGCCATGCTGTGACGGATATCGCCACTGTGACGGTTGGGGGACGCGATCACATTGTGACAAGCCATGCAACCGCCAACAGCGTTTCGGTCTATCGCCTCACGGATGGTGGCAATCTGGAACACAGGTCTGACTATGGTGCAGAGCAGGACCTTGGCATCAATGCGCCCATGGCCATCCAGCCTCTTCAGTTCGGGGATAAGGCCTTCATCATTGTCGCCTCTACCCTCAGTTCGTCCCTCACTGTGCTGAGGGTGGGGATTGATGGCGTCCTCAGCCCGGTTGATCATGTGGTTGATGACCTGAACACCCGGTTTTTCCGCGTCAACGCGCTCGAAACAGTCGCGGTGAATGACCGGCATTTTGTTCTGGCCGGGGGCGGCGATGATGGCGTTTCGCTTTTCCTGATCCTGCCAAATGGCCGCCTTGTGCATCTTGACAGTATGGCGGACACGCTGGAGGCAACCCTTGCCCGTGTGTCAAATCTGGCGGCCACACAGGTGGGTGACGCCCTGCATGTTTTTGCAACCAGTGAACGGGAACCCGGTGTGACCCGGCTCACCGTGGATGTTGCCAATACAGGCCAAACCTTGATCGCGTCCGAGGGTGGCAGCCGTGTGACGGGCGGCAGGCAAGACGATATCCTGATAGGCTCCGATGGCAATGACACGCTGATCGGTGGCGCGGGCAACGATATCATCGTTGACAGCCCGGGCCGGGACCAGATGACAGGCGGTCCCGGCGCTGACCTTTTTGTGCTGGCGGCAGACGGGGGCAGCGATGTCATCACCGATTTTGAACCCGGAGAGGATCG
Organism: Rhodobacterales bacterium; assembly: GCA_047921315.1. Classification (GTDB taxonomy): domain Bacteria; phylum Pseudomonadota; class Alphaproteobacteria; order Rhodobacterales; family Rhodobacteraceae; genus Seohaeicola. Next base: position 12,632 of record JBLRWJ010000055.1, read on the forward strand.
TCTTGATCTCAGCGCTTGGGTCGGATTGACCTCGGACAGCCAGTTGCAGATTGAGAGCCGCTCTTGGGGGGCCGAGTTGCGCTTTCAATCCGAAGTGCTGGAACTGCGCAGCGCAAGCGGCAACAGCCTCAGCCGATCCGATGTTCTATGGGCGCCGGTGCTGAACGTCACGCGCTTTCCGCTCAGTTCGCTTCCCCCCGCCACGATTGATACTCCGGGCGAGATACCCGCCGGACAAGCCGTAAACCGGACCGGCACAACCGGAAACGATGTGCTGCGCGGCGGGGCTGGCAATGACACGCTGAACGGTGCGGCTGGACATGATCTGTTGTTCGGCGGCGATGGCGATGAT
>JBLRWJ010000055.1:13083-15475 GCA_047921315.1 Rhodobacterales bacterium
GATGATACCCTGTCCGGTGGCGCGGGACATGACAGCCTGTTCGGGGGCGAGGGCAACGATAGGTTGTTCGGCGGCCCCGGTGATGACCTGCTGGTCGGCGGGGCAGGCGCAAACAGGATGGACGGTGGCGAGGGCAGTGATATCTATGAAGTTGGCCCAAGAGATGTTGTCACCGACAGCGGAGAACAAGGCTATGATATTGCGCGCATTATTGACCAAACCGGCGTTGCGCTGTCCCTACGGGGATGGCGCGGTGTTGATCAGGCCGAAGGGGGTGCGGGCGATGATACGATTGATGCCGCCGGTCAGCCCGAAGCGATCCAACTTTATGGGTTTGGTGGCGATGATGTCCTGATCGGCGGGAACGGCGATGATCTGATCTACGGGGGCGATGGGGATGATCGGCTGATCGGCGGCGTCGGCGATGACACGCTCTATGGTGGTCCGGGGGATGATACGCTGATCGGATGGATTGGGGCCGATGTCATGGATGGCGGTGACGGGTCTGACCTTTATATGGTCGATGCGCTGGATCTGGTTATCGACACCGGAACCGTTGGATATGACCGCGCCAATATCTATCAGACCACCGGCGTTGCGCTGGACCTGACATCCTGGCGCGGTGTTGACCGTGTCAACGGCTATACCGGCAATGATACGCTGGATGCCAGCCAGACCACCGCCCCGATCTTTTTGTTCGGTGCCGATGGCGATGATCTGCTGCTGGGTGGCGCGGGCGATGACACGCTGAATGGTGGCCCCGGAAATGACGTGATCCATGGTGGCGCGGGCGATGACTGGATCGTTGGCAATACTGGCGATGACACGCTCTATGGTGGTCCGGGGGATGATACGCTGATCGGATGGATTGGGGCCGATGTCATGGATGGCGGTGACGGGTCTGACCTTTATATGGTCGATGCGCTGGATCTGGTTATCGACACCGGAACCGTTGGATATGACCGCGCCAATATCTATCAGACCACCGGCGTTGCGCTGGACCTGACATCCTGGCGCGGTGTTGACCGTGTCAACGGCTATACCGGCAATGATACGCTGGATGCCAGCCAGACCACCGCCCCGATCTTTTTGTTCGGTGCCGATGGCGATGATCTGCTGCTGGGTGGCGCGGGCGATGACACGCTGTCGGGTGGCGCGGGCGATGATACGCTGATCGGCGGCGCCGGGAATGACTGGCTGGTCGGCGGGGAAGGGGCAGACCAGTTTGTCTTTCGCTCCGGTTTTGGCCGCGATGTCATTGCAGATTTCGAACCCGGTATTGATGTGATCAACTTTGCGGCTTTTCCCGAATTGCAAGGGTTTGCCGATTTGCAGATCAGCCAGTTCCGCGCTGATACCGTTATTCGAACCGCGGTGGACAGCATTGATCTGTTGATTTTGGCCAATATGGATTCAAACCGGCTGACATCAGAAGACTTCATATTCTGAACCGGTGAATCCCTCTTATGATCGGTGCAGCGCTGCCTGACAGGCTGTCTCTGCTGCAACGCTTTCAGACGCGATGCGCCTTTCGCGCAAAGATGGCTGGACGACCCCTTGTGATCTCTGGTTGATTTGGCATCTGACTTGGGGGGTTGGGGCACATGAGTTTTGACTACGTTATTGTCGGCGGAGGGTCTGCCGGGGCCGCGCTGGCAGCGCGGCTGACCGAAGACCCTAACACAACCGTCTGTCTGCTTGAGGCAGGGGGGCAAGGCAAAAGCCTGCTGGTTCGCGCGCCGGCAGCCGTTGTTGCGGTTTTGCCGGGGCGGCCAAAAATGGGCAATTGGGCTTATGAAACTGTCCCGCAAGACGGGTTGAACGGGCGCAAAGGGTATCAGCCACGCGGTAAGGCGCTGGGCGGTTCCTCTGCCATGAACGCGATGCTGTATATTCGCGGCCATCACAAGGATTATGACGGTTGGGCTGATTTGGGTTGCACCGGCTGGTCCTGGAATGAGGTGCTGCCCTATTTCCGCCGCTCTGAGAATAACGAACGTGGCGCCAATCCTGATCATGGGGCCAGCGGGCCGCTGCATGTCTCGGACCAGAAAAGCCCGCGCCCGATCAGCCATGCCTTTGTTGACGCGGCAGCGCAGATGCAGCACCGCATTCAGGATGATTTCAACACAGGCGACACAGAAGGTGTTGGCCTGTATCAGGTCACGCAATTCCACGACCCTGCCCGCAATGGCGAGCGATGCTCGGCCGCTGCGGCCTATCTGCACCCTGTGATGCAGCGGCCCAACCTGAAGGTGCACACCGGCGCACATGCCACGCGCATTCTGTTTCAAGGCAAGCGGGCAACGGGCGTCACCTATCGCCAAGGCCGCGAGGATAAAAAAGTGGAGGCCCGGCGAGAGGTGATCCTGTGCGGTGGTGCCTTCAATTC
>JBLRWJ010000055.1:15575-17012 GCA_047921315.1 Rhodobacterales bacterium
CAGCATATCCGGGCGCGCGCCGATACGATCTATCACCCCGTAGGAACATGCAAAATGGGCGTTGACGAGATGGCGGTTGTTGATCCCGAGTTAAGGGTCCACGGCATTGAAGGGCTGCGGGTTGTCGATGCATCGGTCATGCCCAGATTGATCGGCGGCAACACCAATGCGCCAACAATGATGATCGCTGAAAAAGCGGCGGATATGATCCGCGGTGTTCGCGCCTCGGCGCGGTTTGCGGCAAAGTGATCTGAACGCTCAGGTCTGTCTGGCCTGCCGCAGCGCCTGACCAAGGGCGGCGATCCCTTCGCGGATGCGGTCCTCGGATTGGGCGGAATAGTTTATGCGCGCATGATTGGCCTGCTCTGTCACCGGAAAAAAGGTGGCCCCGGGAACATAGGCAACGCGCGCCTGCGGCAAGGCAACCTTCCGCATAAAGGCCGTGGCGTCAAAATCTTCAGGAAATGTCGCCCAAGTGAACAGGCCGCCCTCTGGATCAGTCATCGTTACGTCCTGCGGGAAATACTGGCGAATCGCATCCAGCATCGCGGTCTTTTTCCCAAGATAGGCCGTTCTGAGCATCGCGATATGCGCGTCCAGATCGAAACGGTCCAGAAACAAACTGGCGGCGGCCATGTTCAGCGTTGATGTCTGGGTATCCGCTGCAACCTTCAACAGCGCCATTTTTTCCAGCAATTCAGGCGCGGCCACGGCCCAGCCGATCCTTAGACCCGGCACCAGAACCTTGGAAAAGCTGCCCAGATGGATCACACGGCCCTGCTGATCCAGCGATTTCAGCGTGGGCAGGGTTTCGCCCGCAAAACGGATATGGCGATAGGGCGTATCCTCCAGCACGATCACATCATATTCGTTTGCCAGATCGATCAGCCGTTGGCGTCGCGTCAATGACAATGTCACCCCGGTTGGGTTTTGAAAATCCGGCACGGTATAAATCATGCGAACGCGCGGATTGGTTTGCAGCGCGGTTTCCAATGCGTCCATCCGCATCCCGTAGGCGTCCATCGGAATGGCCACATATTGTGGCTGGCTGGGGTTGAACGCAATCAGCGCCCCCAGAAATGTGGGATCTTCCGTGATGATGACATCACCGGGGTCCACCAGCATCTTGGCCGTAAAATCCAACCCCTGCTGGGAACCTTGCAGGATCAACACATCTTCGGCGCTGCAGGTTGTGCCATCGCGGCACATCAGTTCCGCGATCTGTTCACGCAAGCGCGGCAACCCGTCTGACGGGGCATATTGCATCGCGGCACCACCCGGCGCGCGGATCACCTCGCGGAAGACCGATTCAAGCTGTTCGGCGGGAAACAGGCTGGCATCGGGATAACCGCCCCCGAATGAGATGATCGAAGGGTCCGCCCCAAGGGCCAGCAACTCTTTGATGGCCGAAGGTTCGACCTTATGCATCCTTTGTGC
>JBLRWJ010000056.1:0-16184 GCA_047921315.1 Rhodobacterales bacterium
AACGCTTGGGCGCAGTGATCACCGGCTGCGCCTTTATCGTGGATCTGCCCGATCTGGGCGGGCGCAAACGGCTGGAAGCGCTGGGCATGGATGTGCACGCGCTCTGCACCTTTGAGGGGCTGTAGGCGATTGAGGCCATGAAAAAGGGGGGCTGTCTGCCCCCCGTCCTGCGGACTCCCCCCGAGGATATTTCAGGCAAGAAGAAGGCCACGCGGCGCCAAAATGTCAGCCCTGACGCAGCACCGCGCCGGGGTTGAGGATGCCATGCGGATCAAACATATCCTTGATCTGCCGCATCAGCGACAGTTTGACCGGATCGCCATAGCGTTCCAGATCATCAATCTTCAGCCGCCCGATCCCGTGTTCGGCGCTGACAGAGCCGCCCATCTCATGCACCAGATCATGCAGCGCCTTTTTGACCTGCGCGCGCTGGTTGAGGTGATCATTCACCGACCGCCCCTTCAGGGGAAAGACGTTGTAATGCAGATTGCCATCGCCGAGATGGCCGAAACAGTTGATGCGGAACTCTCCGATACTGGCAATCAGCGCATCGGCGCGGCGGATATATTCAGGCACCAAGCCGATGGGAAGCGAGATATCATGGCTTGAAACCGATCCGATACGGCGGTTCGCCTCGGGTATCTGTTCGCGCACCTCCCAGAGTTGGTGGCGCTGCGCCTCGTTCTGCGCGATGATGCCATCGCTGAGAAGCCCCGCCTCGACCCCGCGTTCAAACAGTGTTTCAAGCGCTGTGGCGGGGGGCAGCCCATCCGCCAGCCCGATATCGACCAGCACCATCCATTCGGGCGGTGCGTCAAAGGGTTGGCGGATATCGGGCAGCGTTTCGGACAGGAAGTGCAGCCCGTTCGCGTGGATCAGTTCAAAGGCGCTGACGCCTTCGCCCATCATATCGCGCGCCATGGCCAGCAGGGTCAGCGCCGCGGCGGGGCTTTCGACCACCAGCATCGCTGTCCCCTCGCCCACAGGGCGCGGTGCCAGCTTGAGGCTGGCGGCGGTGATCACGCCCAGCGTGCCCTCGGAGCCGATCATCAGGTTGCGCAGATCATAGCCGGTATTGTCCTTGCGCAACCGCGACAACCCGTTCCAGATGCGCCCATCGGCCAGAACCACCTCCAGCCCCAGACACAGATCGCGCGCATTGCCATAGCGCAGCACATTCACGCCCCCCGCATTGGTCGCCAAGTTGCCGCCGATCCGCGCCGATCCCTTTGCCGCGATGCTGAGCGGAAACAGCCGGTTCACAGCCGCAGCGGCATCGTGGATATCGGACAGGATTGCACCCGCCTCGGCCACCAGCACGTTCTCTTCGGCATAGACCGCACGGATCGCCGCCATCCTTTCCAGCGACAACAGCACAGGCGCAGGCCCGTCCGGCATGATCTGCCCCCCCACAAGGCCGGTACCGCCGCCATAGGGCAGCACGCCCACCCGCGCGGCAGTGGCGGCGCGCATCACAGCGGCGACCTGCTGTGTTGTTTCGGGGGCGATGACCAGACCGGCCTGGCCTGTCCAGATCCCGCGCGGCTCCTCCAGATAGGCGGGCGTCACCTCGCGCAAGGCGCGCGCGGGCAGGTCATCACGCAAAGCGCGGGCGAAATCGGGCGTGGCGGGATTAAGCATCATGCATGGGTTTTATCATGCAATCTTGCGCCGTCCAGCCTGCGCATGCGTCACTCGATGTCACGCAGCAGTTGCGGGCGCAGCACCATGATCGTGGGTTGGCGCGGCAGGCTGGCAAGGGACAGCTCGATACTGTTTGCGCCCGCCTCGATCACCGCGAATTCACCGCTCAGCCCGTCCACAAAACGCCGCAGCGTGCCTTCGCTAAACCAATGCATCGGGATCACAACGGATGACCGCAGCCGCCCGACGACCCGCATCATCGTGGGCAAATCCAGCGTCAGCCCACCATCGACCGGCGCCATGACAACATCCAGCCGCCCGATGGCCGCGTATTGCGCGGGGTCCGGTTCATGATGCAAATGGCCCAGATGGCCGATACACAGGCCCGCCACCTCGAATATGAAAATCGAATTGCCCCGCGCCTCAACCCCGCCAAAGGACCGGATATCGGTGGGCACATTGCGCACCAGCATCTCGCCCAGATCAAGGTATGCTCTATCCCGGCGCCGAATTCATCCCCCCAGCCGCGCAGCACATGGGGAATGGCCGGGTCGGGATTGGCCGTCCAATGGGTGGAATGGGCGTGGTTCATCGTGACCACATCGGGGATCAGATCGGCATTGCCAATGAGCCCCGTGAAATCCGTCACCGCGTTCAGCCCGCCGCTGGTTTGCAGCAAGAAGGACGCATGATCGACATAGCGCAGCCGCACAGTATCCGCAGGCAGCGGATCACGAAAGCTGGCATGGTGCAGATATTCGATCCCCGCAGTGGCATCCGCCACCGCGATACAATGGCTGGGAATACGTTGCTGTGCGGCGGCGGCCCCGGCGCCAAGGGCAAAAACCAGCGTCAGGTTCAGGGCTAGAACGGACATGATCGGGCGCATGGCAAGTCCTCCTCCGTAAAACCTTAGCGCAAAGGCGCGCCTTGTCACGCAACCTGGCTGTTTCTTCTTGCCAAAAATATCCAAAATCCGCCCGGCCTTCCAAGTGATGCCGCTGTTATGGGCAGATGGTCAGCCGGCATCGGTGCGCCCACGCCGGTCCAGCCGCAGGGCCGCATAAAGAACATGCGTGCGCCAGCGTCCCCCGATTTGCAGGTAGCTTTGAGCGACACCCTCATATTTGAAGCCGCATGTCTCCAGCAACCCGCGTGAGGGGGTGTTTTCGGGCAGACAGGCCGCCTCGATCCTGCTCAGGTCCAGTCGGTTGAAGGCATGATGCACCACCGCCTCGATTGCCTCGCGCATGAAACCCTGCCGCGCATGGGGTTCGCCCACCCAATAGCCCAGCGTGCCCGCCTGTGCAGGCCCGCGCCGGATATTGTCCAGCGTGATCGCCCCCAACAGCACGTTGTCATCGCGCCGGATCAGGAACAAAGGCATCGCCGATCCGTTGCTGATCGCGCGTTGGGCCCAATAGACGCGGTTGGTAAAGGCTTTGCGCGACAGATGGTCATTGGCCCATGTCGGTTCCCACCGGGTCAGGAATGCCTCGCTGTCGCGGCGCAGGCTGGACCAGTCCCGAAAATCGGCATGGGCGGGCGGGCGCAGGGTCAGCCGCTCGGTCTCGATCCTGACTTTGCGTCGCCCCAGCAGCATCACGCCACGCGCCTGTCCTGAAATGCCTGCCAATCCGGCGCGGTAGAGACCGGACCATAGAGCGCCAGCGCCGTAGGGGCCTTGGAGATCATATGCGCGGCCATGGCGCGCACATCCGCCACGGTGACGGCATCTATATGGTCGACCACTTCGGAAAGCGGCGGAATACGCCCCCAGACCTGCATTTGCCGCGCCAGCCGTTCCGCCCGGTTTGAAGGGCTTTCCAGCCCCATCAACAACCCCGCTTTCATCTGCGCGCGCGCGCGGGCAACCTCGGCCTCGGACATGTCATCGGCGGCGCGCTTCATCTCGTCCAGTGTGATCGTGGTCAGATCCCCCAGATCTTCGGCGGATGTGCCTGCATAGATCGTCATCATGCCGGTATCGGCATGCGCCCCGGCCTGCGCAAAGATCGTATAACACAGGCCGCGCTTTTCGCGCACCTCCTGGAACAGACGGCTCGACATGCCGCCCCCCAGCGCCGAGGCATAGACCTGCGCGGTATAGATCGCGGGGTCGGTATAATCGGGGCTTTCAAAGGCCAGGGCCAGATGCGCCTGTTCCAGTTGTTTCTCGACACGGGTCTCGCCACCGACAAAATGGGCAGGTGCGGGATGATGCAGCTTGCCCTTGGGCAATGCGGCAAACAGCGCCTCGGCCTCGGCCACGATCTTGTCATGATCCACAGCACCTGCGGCTGACAGGATCATATTGGACGGGCTGTAATGTTCGGCCACGAACCCTTGCAGATCGGCGCGGTTGAAGGCGCGGATGCGTTCGGGCGCGCCCAGAATGGTGCGGCCCAGCGGTTGATCAGGATAGGCCTGTTCCTGCAGCCAGTCAAAGATCACATCATCGGGCGTATCCAGCGCCTGCCCGATCTCTTGCAGGATCACGCCGCGCTCCACCTCGATCTCGCCGGGGTCGAAGACCGGGTTGAGGACAATATCCGCCACCACATCCAGCGCCAGCGGCACATCTGCCTCCAGCACGCGGGCGTAATAGGCCGTTGCCTCGCGCGAGGTATAGGCGTTGATATAGCCGCCCACATCCTCGATCACCTCGGCAATCTGAAGCGCGGATCGCCGCTTGGTGCCCTTGAAGGCCATATGTTCCAGAAAATGCGCGATACCGTTTTGTTCAAGCCGCTCATGCCGCCCGCCCGACAGAACCCAGATGCCGATAGCGGCTGATTGCAGCCCCTCCATCCGCTCTGTCACGATACGCAATCCGTTGGCTAAAGTATGGGTGCGGACAGTCAATTGGCGATACGCTCTCTGATCAGGGTTTCGATGCTGGCAAGGTCATTGCCGATCCGGGTAACGCGTTCGGGCCGGTCATATAAATCGGCCATACGCGGTGGCAGCGGTGGGCGGATGGCTGTTGCCGCCGCGACCGCATCGGGAAACTTGGCCGGATGCGCGGTAGCCAGCGTGATCATCGGCACATCCCGATCACGCAGCGCCTCGGCGACATGGACGCCCACGGCGGTGTGCGGGCAGAGCAGCTCACCTGTTGTTTTCAGCGCACGACCGATGGTGGCGCTGGTTTCATCCTCGCTGCAGCGGCCCGAATCAAACGCTTCGCGCAGGGCTTGCAACGCGCCTTGGCTGACGGAAAAGCCGCCTGCGCGCAACTCGTCCATCAGTTGCGCCACCGCGGCACCGTCTTGGTGATAGGCGTAGAACAGCGCGCGTTCAAAATTGGAGCTGACCTGGATATCCATTGACGGGCTGATCGAGGGGATCACCCCATCGGGGCGATACGCCCCCGCTGACAGGCAGCGGTGCAGGATATCGTTATGATTGGTCGCCACGACCAGACGGTCAATCGGCAGGCCCATCCGCTTGGCGATGTAACCTGCGAAAATATCGCCGAAATTGCCGGTGGGCACGGTAAAGCTGACCTTGCGGTCCGGCGCACCCAGACTGACGGCAGAGGTGAAGTAATAAACCACCTGCGCCAGCACCCGCGCCCAGTTGATCGAATTGACCCCGGCAAGGCGCACCCCGTCGCGAAAGGCGAAATCGTTGAACATATCCTTCACACGCGCCTGCGCATCGTCGAAATGCCCGTCGATGGCCAGCGCATGGACATTTGCCTCGACCGGTGTGGTCATCTGGCGGCGCTGCACCTCGGAGACGCGGCCATGCGGATACAGGATGAACACATCCACCGCATCCAGCCCGCGAAACGCCTCGATCGCGGCGGAACCGGTATCGCCGCTGGTCGCGCCCACGATGGTCACCCTTTCGCCCGACCGCGCAAGCGCTGCCTGAAACATCTGGCCGATCATCTGCATGGCAAAGTCTTTGAAGGCCAGCGTGGGGCCGTGGAACAGCTCCAACAGGTGATGGTTGCTGTCCAACTGCACCAAGGGTGCGCGCGCGGCATGGCCGAAACCGGCATAGGCGCGTTCGATAATGCCCTCAAAGGCGGCATCGGTGAAGGTATCGCCGATAAAGGGCCGCATGATGCGGAACGCCGCCTCTTCATAGGACAGCCCCGCCAGCGCGCGGATATCGGCGGCGGCAAGGGTGGGGATGCTTTGCGGCAGGTAAAGCCCGCCATCGCGGGCAAGCCCGCTCAGCATGGCTTGTTCAAAATTCAGCACGGGGGCCGTACCACGGGTGGAGATATACTGCACGGTCTTAGCCTTTCGCGGGTCGGCGCATGCGCCAGAGCAGGGTTGCGGTCATCACGATCCAGACAAGGGCCAGCCCGAACCATGTGACGGCATAGCCCAGATGATCGTTCGGGATGCCCGATGTATTCAGCGGCAGGGGCGTCAGATCACTTTGCGGCAGGCTGGTCTGGCGCGCCACAACCAACACTGGTTCGGTGCCAAGATGCGCGGCCATGCGCGGCAATTCACGCGCAAACCAGATATCGGCGGCCATATCGGGGGCGGGGGTGTAGCTGTCCACCTCATCCGGCCAATGCAGGTTGCCTATCACCGTCACAGGCGCCTGCGTGGCACCCGGTGTGGGGGACTGGATCGGCAGAAAACCCAGATCAACCATGATCCGCCGGTCATCCATCTGCAAGGGCCGGATGATCCGGTATCCTGCGCCGATCTGCTTTTGGCTGACCAACACGCGCAGGGCCGGATCTTGCAGCGTGCCGGTGACACGGACAGGCAGATAACGGTCCTCCTCGGCATCCGCGCTTGCGGGCAGTGCAACCGGGGCGGCCACGATCCGCGCCTCGATATCGGCCAGAATCGCCTCTTTCCAGTCCAGCCGCTGCATTTGCCACACACCAAGCCCGATCAGAACCGCCGTTCCAAGCAGTCCGAAAACCAGAGGGAGGATGAATCGCGCCACTATAAAAGGCCCCTTTAACGTGGAAAGCGCGCGGAGCCCGCGCGCTTTGCTTTCTTTCGCTTTGTCCGCCGGATTTCAACCGCTAATGCGCCCCGGATGACCGCGATGATGGATCAACCACCCCAGACATAGATGGCCGCGAACAGGAACAGCCAGACCACATCGACAAAGTGCCAATACCATGCCGCCGCCTCGAAGCCGACATGCTTTTCCTGACTGAAATGCCCGCGCTGCAACCGGATCAGGCAGACAAGCAGGAAGATGGTCCCGATAATCACGTGAAAGCCGTGAAAGCCTGTCGCCATAAAGAAGTTTGCGCCATAGATGTTGCCCGCAAAGCCAAAGGCCGCGTGGCTGTATTCATAGGCCTGAAACCCCGTGAAGATCACCCCAAGGGCAACCGCGATGATCAGGCCCCATTTCATGTCTTCGCGGTTGTTTTCATGCACCAAAGCGTGATGCGCCCAAGTGGCCGCCGCGCCCGAGCACAGCAGGATCAGCGTGTTGATCAATGGCAGGTGCCACGGGTCGAATGTTTCGATCCCTGCGGGCGGCCAGATACCATCCACAGCGGGGCTGAGCGGGCCCATCGGATACATGGCATGTTTGAAAAAGCTCCAGAACCACGCGGCAAAGAACATCACCTCGGACATGATGAACAGGATAAAGCCATAGCGCAGGCCGATACGCACAACGGGTGTGTGATCACCCACCTGGCTTTCGGCCACCACATCGGCCCACCAGCCGAACATGACGTAAAGGACCGCAACAAAACCGGCCAGGAACATCCAGGGCATCCCCTGAGACATCCACAGGACGGCCCCGTACAGCATGAAGAACGCCGCGACCGAGCCCATAAAGGGCCAGAGCGACGGTGCTAGAATGTGGTAATCGTGATTTTTCTCGTGCGCCATCTTGTTTCCCTCGTTGGAAGGCTTCTTAGTTCACTGTGGTATCCGTATCCGGTGCAACCGCGTCAAGGGCTGCTTGTTCGGTGGGCATGTCATTTTCGTAGAATGTGTAGGACAGCGTGATCTGTTTCACATATTTCGCGTCGCGGTCCGTGACGATCGCCGGATCGACAAAAAAGGTGACGGGCATCAAGACACGCTCGCCCGGTTGCAGAATCTGCTGCTCAAAACAGAAACAAGCGATCTTGCTGAAAAACGCGCCCGCCTCATAGGGGGTGACATTATAACTGGCGGTGCCGGCGATAGGGCGATCTGTGGGGTTATACGCCTCATAGAAGGCCAGACCAGTTTCACCGATACGAATTTCCATCGTCCGTTCCACCGCTTTGAATTCCCACGGCATGCCACGCTGTTTCGAGGCGTCAAAGCGCACGATGATGGTCTGGTCCAGAATCTCTTCAGGGGCGGCATCGGCGGTCATGGTGGTGCCACCAAAGCCGGTGACCCGGCAGAACCAGTCATAAAAGGGCACTGAGGCCCAGGCAAGGCTGCCCATCACAACCACAAGGGCCAGCGTTTGGGCAACGGTTTTCGATTGGGGGGACATGGCCATGGTCAGTCTCCTTGAACGGGGGCGGTAGCTGGCTGCTCCGGGGCCGGGGTTACCGTGATCGGCGCCTCTTGTGGCAGTATGGAGGTGCGCGGCTTATGGTCAAAGGCCTGCATCAGGTGGCCATCGGTCACTTTGGCCACAGTCAGGCCAAAAATGATGGCGATAAAGCCGATCAGCACCACAGCCAGCCCGATATTGCGGCCAGCGCGGCGGTTGTGCAGCTCATGGGTTGCGCGAAAACTCATCCCCAGCCTCCCAATGCGCCCCAGCCCCCGAATCCGTAGGGGCGCAGCGCCGCTTCGGCCAGAATCGCCCCGAAATGCAGGAAAAGATACAGAAGCGACAGGCCGAAAAAGGATTTCTCGATCTTGTATTTATCTGCTTGCGCCGCGTCCTCGTCACGCCGCCAGATCCGGATCGCGCCAATCACGAACAGCGCATTCAGCACCACCGCAACCGACAGATAAACCGGACCGCCGATAGAGGTAAAGCCAGTGGCCACGGCCAGCGGCGCCAGCAACAGCGTGTAGACAAGGATATGGTGGCGCGTCACGCGGCGGCCATGGGTGACGGTCAGCATCGGCACCCCGGCTTTTTCGTAATCAGCATTCATGAACAGCGCCAGCGCCCAGAAATGCGGCGGCGTCCACATGAAGATGAGCAGAAACATCAGCACCGATTCCAACCCGATGCCACCCGTCGCCACGGCCCAGCCGATCATCGGAGGGAAAGCGCCTGCCGCCCCGCCAATCACGATGTTTTGCGGCGTCCACCGCTTGAGCCACATCGTGTAAACCACTGCATAGAACAGGATTGTAAAGGCCAGCAGACCCGCCGCAACCATGTTGGATGCCAGCGCCAGCATCACCACGGCAAAACCCGACAGGGCAACGCCCACGCCCAGCGCCTCACCCGCAGTGACCTTGCCAGCCGGAACCGGCCGCTTAGCCGTGCGCTTCATCACCGCGTCAATATCGGCATCCCACCACATATTCAGCGCGCCCGAGGCCCCTGCCCCCACCGCGATAAACAGGATCGAGGCAAAGCCGACCATCGGATGCACCCCCATCGGTGCCGCCAGCAAGCCGACAAGCGCCGTGAACACCACCAAGGACATCACGCGCGGTTTCAAAAGCGCAACGTAATCGCCAAAGCCGGCCTCGGGCTGGTGATGCGTCTGTGTATTGATGCTTGCGTCGGTCATATCAGGTCCAGTTCGGGTTCGCAGGCGTGACAGGCCCTGCCTTCAGGCGGGGCGGGACGGGCCGGTTGGCCACGTCCCTGTCTTTGCTTCACTCGGCTGCGGCCAGCGACAGATCGCGTGGCGTGCCGCCATATTCGTCAATCGCGCCATCCAGCCATGCTTCATAGGCCTCCTCGCTCACGACTTTGACCGTAATCGGCATATAGGCGTGGTCTTTGCCGCAAAGCTCCGAACACTGGCCGAAATAGATGCCTTCCTTCTCGGCGGCGAACCACAGCTGCGCCAGACGCCCGGGAATACCATCCTGCTTGACCCCGAAGGCGGGAATCGTCCAGCTATGGATCACATCGGCGGCTGTCACCTGCATCACGACGGTCTTGCCGATCGGAACAACCACGGCTGTATCTGTGGCCAGCAGATACTCATCCTGACTATAGCCGTAATCCTCCAGATCATCGCGGCTCAGCATGAAGCTTTCGAACTCGAAATCATGGTCGGAATATTCATAGCCCCAATACCACTGGTATCCTGTGACCTTGATATTGATGTCACCCACGGGGATTTCCTGCTGCTTGAACAGGATCGGCAGCGAAAACGCACCGATGAAAAACAGGATCACAATCGGCACAACCGTCCACATGATCTCGATCGGCGTATTGTGGGTAAAGCTGCCCGCAACCGGATTGGCCTTGCGGTTGTAGCGCATGATCACAATGGCCAGCAGGACGCAGACAAAAATCGTGATGGCGGTGATGATCACCAGAACCATACCGTCCAGCCATTGCAGATCGCGCGCCAGTTCGGTGGCCGCTGGCTGAAAGCCGATCCCACCCGGTTTCGGCGCACCGATAATTTGCAAGGCTTCCTGCGCCGAGGCAGGAGCGGCAAGGAAAGCGGGAAGAAGCGCCAGCAGGCTAGTCAGTCGTTGCATATGTCACCCTGATCGGTTGAGGTGTTTCTGGGTCTTGGAACGGCAATCCGTGTTGTATGCCACAGAATCCCGTTGTTTTGTCGTGGCGAGAAACCATATTCTGACAGACAAAACAATAACGAGCCTTGCGGCAAACGGACGCGAATTTGATTTAGATCAAATGAACGCCCAACGCCAGATAACAGAAAGCCCCTGATGTCCGATAGCGAATTCCGCCCACTTGAGACTTTGTTGGATCATGACACCGCCCTTGCCCTGCTGCGCGAGGCCACAGCCGGGGCCGATGACGGAGAGCTGTTTTTTGAACGTCGCCGTTCAGAGGCGCTGGTCTTCGATGACGGGCGTTTGAAAACCGCCAGCTATGATGCCTCCGAAGGATTCGGCCTGCGCGCTGTGCGCGGCGATGTGACGGGCTATGCCCATTCATCGGAAATATCGCAGGCCGCGCTGCGCCGCGCCATGGGCACCGCGCGTCTGGCTGTCGGGCAGGGCGGTGGCACATGGGCCGATGCGCCCCGCGCCACCAACCGCCACCTTTACACCGATGCCGATCCGATCGCCGGCGCCAGCTTTCCGGTCAAACTGGACACGCTGCGCGAGATCGACGCCTTCGCGCGCGGCCTTGATCCGCGTGTGGTACAGGTCAGCGCAACCATCGCCGCCTCGATCCAGGAAATCGAGATCCTGCGCCCCGATGGTGTGCATCTGCGCGATATCCGCCCGATGACGCGGGTCAATGTCAGCGTCATCGTCGATCAGGACGGGCGGCGCGAAAGCGGCACGGCGGGTGGCGGCGGGCGCGTCGGGCTGGATGGCCTGCTCGATCCTGCCGACTGGCAGGCCAAAACCCGCGAGGCGCTGCGCATCGCCACCGTCAATCTGGAGGCGGTCCCCGCCCCCGCCGGTGTGATGGATGTGGTGCTTGGCCCCGGCTGGCCCGGCATCCTGCTGCACGAGGCGATAGGCCACGGGCTGGAGGGGGATTTCAACCGCAAGGGCACATCCGCCTTCGCAGGCCTGATGGGACAGCGTATCGCAGCACCGGGCGTGACCGTGCTGGATGATGGCACCATCCCCGACAGGCGCGGCTCGATCAGCATCGATGATGAGGGCACGCCCTCGGCCCGCAACGTGCTGATCGAGGATGGCATCCTTGTGGGCTATATGCAGGACCGCCAGAATGCACGCCTGATGGGCGTGGCCCCCACCGGCAACGGGCGGCGCGAAAGCTATGCCCATGCGCCGATGCCGCGCATGACCAACACCTATATGCTGGGCGGTGACGCGGCTCCGGCCGATATCGTGGCCGGTCTCAAGGACGGGATCTATGCCGTGGGCTTTGGCGGCGGGCAGGTCGATATCACCAACGGCAAATTCGTCTTTTCCTGTACCGAGGCTTACCGCGTGCAGAACGGCAAGATCGGTGCCCCGGTCCGGGGTGCCACCCTGATCGGCGATGGTGCCACGGCGCTGCAAAAGATCCGCGCCATCGGGAACGATATGGCGCTTGATCCCGGCATGGGCAATTGCGGCAAGGCAGGCCAATGGGTGCCGGTGGGCGTGGGCCAGCCCACCCTGATGATCGGCGGGCTGACTGTGGGCGGCTCCGCGGCCTGATCGCGCCCCTTCCCCGGCCCCGCCCCTTCTCTGGCCCTTCCCTTCATTGTTCCGCAAATACTCATATCCGGCGGCCTGCATCCCGGCGGGCCGTTTCGGTTTACGGTTTACTCCGAATTAACCACCCATGGTCTACACCTGATTCTGCAAGCAGACGGAGCCGTGATGACCTGGAAACCCACCTCTTCCACTCACCCCCCACTCCCACCCACCACGGAAGATGACCGGGTGTCATGGCTTCGTCTCTTGCGCTCGCATCGGGTCGGGCCCGCCACGTTCTTTCGCCTTTTGGGCGAACATGGCAGCGTGGCAGCCGCGCTTGACGCGCTTCCCGAAGTGGCGCGTCTGGCCGGGGTCGACAACTATGCCCCCTGCCCGCCCGGCGTCGCCTATGCCGAAATCAAGGCGGCAAAGGCTGCAGGGGCCACGATGATCTGCGCGGGCGATCCGCATTATCCCGCCGCCTTGAGCACTATCGCAGACGCACCGCCAATCCTGTGGTGCATGGGCGATCCGGCCCATTTGATGCGCCCGATGGTGGCGCTGGTGGGGGCGCGCAACGCCTCTTCCCTTGGCACCCGCATGGCCCGCGCCCTGGCGCGCGAACTGGGAGAGGCCGGTTTCGTCATCGTGTCCGGCCTTGCGCGCGGCATTGATACCGCAGCACATGCCGCCGCACTGGACAGCGGCACCGTGGCGGTGCTGGCCGGCGGTGTTGATATTGTCTATCCGGCCGAAAACGCGCAGCTGGCCCGCGACATCGCCCAAAACGGGCTGCGCCTGTCCGAACAACCCATCGGCCTTGTCCCGCAAGCGCGGCATTTCCCGCGCCGCAACCGGATCATATCCGGTCTGGCGCATGGCGTCATCGTGATCGAGGCGGCAGCCAAATCCGGCAGCCTGATCACGGCCCGCTGCGGTCTGGATCAGGGGCGCGAGGTGATGGCCGTGCCGGGCCATCCCTTCGATGCGCGCTCGTCCGGCTGCAACATGCTGATCCGGGACGGGGCGCGGCTGGTGCGCAATGCCGCCGATGTGATCGAGGCGCTGCCGCCGCTGGCCCCGTCCGCGGCACAGCTAGACCTGCGCGCGCCTGCCCCGCAGCCCCCGGCGGCCCCACCGCCTGATCGCAGGTCTTTGCGCGAAACCGCCGCCCTGCACGGACAAATCCTGCAACGGCTTGGCCCCTCCCCCGTGGCCGAGGATCAGCTGATCCGCGACATGGACAGCCCGGCCCACCAGATCACCCCCGCGCTGGTGACGCTGGAACTGGAAGGACAGATTCATCGCCAACCCGGCGGGCTTTTATCCCGGCTTTAGGCCGCATGGCACCACCATGTATCCGGCCCGCCCCGATCCCGTATCAACGGCATCCCTGCGCGCCGCCTGCTGCCTGACCAACCGGCGCAATGTCACATACCGGCCGTCTGGCCTGCATTGACAAAGCCCCCTTTCACCCCACATGGTCCGCCGCCATGGTGCCGCGGCATCTTTGCCCGCCGCCACCTTGTCCGAGTCGAAAGGAAGACCGATGCCCGTTGTCGTTGTGGAATCTCCGGCCAAAGCCAAGACAATCAACAAATATCTGGGATCGGACTATGTTGTTCTGGCCTCTTACGGCCATGTCCGCGACCTGCCCGCCAAGGATGGGTCGGTCGATACGGAAAACGGATTCGACATGACATGGGAGGTCGGCGCCGACAGCCGCAAACATGTCAAAGCCATCGCGGACGCCTTGGCAAATGACAACGCCCTGATCCTCGCCACCGACCCTGACCGCGAGGGGGAGGCGATCAGCTGGCACCTTGAAGAGACATTGCGCAAGCGCAAGGCCATCAAGAAAGACACCCCCGTCAGCCGCGTCGTGTTCAACGCGATCACCAAAGCGGCGGTGACCGAGGCGATGCAACACCCCCGTCAGGTCGACGCGCCACTGGTCGAGGCATATCTGGCCCGCCGCGCGCTGGATTACCTTGTCGGGTTCAACCTGTCGCCGGTCTTGTGGCGCAAACTGCCCGGATCGCGCAGCGCGGGCCGCGTGCAATCGGTCTGCCTGCGCCTGATCGTCGAGCGCGAGATGGAGATCGAGGCCTTTCGCGCCCGCGAATACTGGTCTGTCACCGCCCGTCTGGTCACCCCGCGCGGTCAGGAATTTGAGGCCCGCCTGACCCAGCTGGCTGGCAAAAAGCTGGATCGCTACGATCTTGAAAACGCGACACAGGCCGAAATGGCCGTGCAGGCCATCACCTCCCGTGATCTCAACGTTGTCTCGGTTGAGGCGAAACCGGCCAGCCGAAACCCCTCGGCCCCGTTCATGACCTCCACCCTGCAGCAAGAGGCAAGCCGCAAATTCGGCATGGGCGCGCGGCAATGTATGAACGCCGCCCAGCGTCTTTATGAGGCGGGGCATATTACCTATATGCGGACCGATGGTATCGACATGGCCGCCGAAGCGGTCAGCGCCGCGCGGGACGCGATCAAGGCACGGTATGGTGCCGAATATGTGCCCGCCAATCCGCGCATCTACAAGAACAAGGCCAAGAACGCGCAGGAAGCGCATGAATGTATCCGCCCTACGGAAATGGACCGCGATGCCGAAAGCCTGCGGATTTCGGATGCCGACCAGCGCAAGCTTTATGATCTGATCTGGAAACGCACCATCGCCTGTCAGATGGAAGCCGCCCGAATGGAGCGCACCACCGTCGAGATCGGCAGCAAGGACGCGCAGGTCGGCCTGCGCGCCACCGGTCAGGTCGTGCTGTTTGACGGTTTCCTCAAAGTCTATGAGGAAGGCCGCGACGATGTCGCGGACGAGGATGAACGCCGCCTGCCCCAGATCATGCAGGGCGAACCCGCCGAAAAGCGCGCCATCACGCCCGATCAGCATTTCACCCAGCCGCCCCCCCGCTTTACCGAGGCCACGCTAGTCAAACGGATGGAAGAGCTGGGCATCGGCCGCCCCTCGACCTATGCCAGCGTGATTACCACGATTCAGGATCGCGAATATGTCCGCAAGGACAAGAACCGCCTGTTCCCCGAGGATAAAGGCCGGATCGTCACCGTCTTTTTGATGAATTTTTTCCGCAAATATGTGGAATATGACTTCACCGCCGATCTGGAAAACCAGCTCGATGAGGTCAGCGCCGGAGAGATGGACTATAAAGATGTGCTGTCACGCTTCTGGCACGACTTTTCCGCCGCCATTGCCGAAACATCCGAATTGCGCATCACCGAAGTGCTGGATGTGCTGGACGATGCGCTGGCGCCACAGCTTTACCCGCCGCGCGAGGATGGGTCTGATCCGCGCTCCTGCCCGCTTTGCGGCACCGGCAAGCTGCATCTGAAAACATCGAAAACCGGCGGTTTCGTCGGCTGCGGCAACTATCCCGAATGCCGCTATACCCGCCCTTTGAACGCCGATCCCGATGCGCAGGGGGATCGGGTTCTGGGCACTGATCAGGGCGACGAGATCAGCCTGCGCTCCGGCCGGTTCGGGCCATATGTGCAGCGCGGCGAGCCGACTGAAGAGGTCAAGAAACCCCCGCGCGCCAGCCTGCCCAAGGGCTGGTCACCCGATGATATGGATCTGGAAAAGGCGCTGATGCTGCTGAACCTGCCGCGCGAGATCGGGCCGCATCCCGAGGATGGCGTCATCATCGAGGCCGGGATCGGGCGCTACGGCCCCTTCATCAAGCACGGCAAGGTCTATGCCAATATCAAGGAGGTGGACGAGGTTTTTACAATCGGCATGAACCGCGCGATGGAAGAGCTTGCCGCCAAGGCCGCCCGTATTCCGGGTGCAGGCCGTGCGGCGGCAAAGCCACTGGCCGAACTGGGCGAACACCCGTCCGAGGGTGGCCCTGTGCAGGTGCTCGATGGTCGTTACGGTCCATATGTCAAATGGGGCAAGATCAACGCGACACTGCCCAAAGACACCGATCCCGCAGCGCTGAGCATGGATGATGCTGTCGCCCTGATAGCCGAGAAAGCCGCAAAGACAGGCAATAAAAAAGGGGCCGCGAAAAAGCCTGCGGCCAAGCCGAAAGCGGCCACAAAGACAGCCGCCGCCAAAAAACCTGCCGCAAAAAAGCCGGCCACCAAAACAGCCGCGAAACCGGCTGCGAAAAAGGCAGCACCCAAGAAAACCGGCACATAGACCCCGACGCGCCCGCATCTTCTGCACTGCGGCATTTGATTGACTCTCGCCTGCTCGAACGGCAAACAAGACAGCAGCGCGGATGCGAGGGAGAAATCAATGAAGAAAGTCTACAACTCAGCCAGCGAGGCGCTGGACGGCCTGCTATTTGACGGCATGTTCATCGCCGCTGGCGGTTT
>JBLRWJ010000057.1:0-1933 GCA_047921315.1 Rhodobacterales bacterium
TTGGTATCGCTCAGATGGAGGATAACCCATGCGAAACTTTGATCTTGCACCGCTTTACCGTGCAACTGTCGGCTTTGACCAGATTGCGGATATGATGGACCGTGTGTTCACCAGCGATATGCCACAGCCGACTTACCCGCCCTATAATATCGAAAAAACCGCCGAAAATGCCTATCGGATTTCCATTGCCGTGGCTGGCTTTGCCGCCGATGATCTGGCCGTGGAAGTCAAGGAAAACGCGCTAATCGTGGCCGCGCGTCAGACGGACAAGGCTGATGAGGGGCGCACATATCTGCATCGCGGTATCGCCAACCGTGCGTTCGAGCGGCGCTTTACCCTTGCCGATCATGTGCGCGTGACAGGGGCCACCCATGCCGACGGGATGCTGCATATCGATCTGGTGCGCGAAATTCCCGAAGTGCTGAAACCCCGCCGCATCCAGATTGCCAGTGTGGACGGATCGCAATCTTCCCACAGAGATGTAGTTGAGACGAAAACCGTCAACTGACGCGCAGATGTGACGCATCGGCGATATGCCTTGGCCCGCAGGAGGAATCCGGCGGGCCTTTTGCATCATGTCAACCACAGCATATACCCGCCAGCGACAAATATGTAGCGGCCGAACTTACCCAGACCCACCAGCACAATCACCAAAGCCAGCCGGGCACGCATCGCCCCCGCCACCACAGTCAGCGGATCGCCGATCACCGGCACCCATGCCATCAGCAAGGTCCAGCGGCCATAGCGGGCATACCATGCCTCGGCCCGGATATATTGTGCGGCAGATACCGGAAACCAGCGCCGGTCCCGAAACTCCGCAGCATAGCGGCCCATGGCATAGGTCAGCAGAGAGCCAAGCAGATTGCCGATGAAAGCCACGCCCACAAGGGTGACGGGGTTGCCGATTTCAGCAACCAGAAATCCCAGAAGAACAGCCTCGGATGATCCGGGCAGCAAGGTGGCCGAGGTGAAGGCGCTGATGAACAGCGTGAGATAGGCGGCAAAAGACGTCATGGCCCACCCGGTTTAGAAAGCCCCCTGCATGATCGCAGGGGGCGTTGCACTTGGCACATGTCCGGTGCTGCAAGGCCGGCGATGGTAGGCGTGACAAATATCTGGCGGGCCAGCCGTGTCACACGGCCATGCAGATATACTTCATCTCAAGGTAATCCTCGATCCCGTGGCGGCTGCCCTCGCGGCCAAGGCCGGATTGCTTGATACCGCCGAACGGTGCCACCTCGGTCGAGATAATGCCGGTGTTCACACCGACAATCCCGTATTCCAGCGCTTCAGCCACTTTGTAAACGCGGCTAAGATCGCGGGCGTAGAAATAGGCGGCAAGGCCAAAGATGGTGTCATTGGCCAGCGCGATCACCTCATCCACATCGCTGAACTTGAACAGTGGCGCAAAGGGGCCAAAGGTTTCCTCGGTTGCGACAACCATGTCGCGCGTGGCCCCGGTGACAATGGTCGGTGCCAGAAAGTTGCCGGGCCCTTGCATCGAATCACCACCCATAATCACCGTGCCGCCCTTGGCGGTGGCATCAGCGACATGGCTTTGGACTTTCTCGATCGCGGCTGCATTGATCAGGGGGCCCAAGGTGGTGCCCTCTTCCAGCCCGTCACCGACCTTCAGTTTGCTGACGGCCTCTTTCAGCTTGGCCGCGAAAGCATCATAAATGCCCGCCTGAACATAGATCCGGTTGGCGCAGACGCAGGTTTGCCCGTTATTGCGGAACTTGCACATGATGGCACCTTCAACGGCGGCATCCAGATCGGCATCATCAAACACGATAAAGGGCGCATTGCCGCCCAGTTCCATCGAACATTTCTTCACCTGATCCGCAGCTTGGCGCAACAATATCCGGCCCACATTGGTGGAGCCGGTAAAACTGAGCTTGCGAACGGTCGGGTTTTCGCAGAATTCCTTGCC
>JBLRWJ010000057.1:2033-8183 GCA_047921315.1 Rhodobacterales bacterium
GGGTTTGCCCTGTTCGGCGGTCAGGATCACCGCCAGATCATCGGTGTTCTCAACCATCAGATCGAACCAGCGGCGCAGGATGATCGCGCGCTCTTTGCCGGTGTGTCTGACCCATTCTTTCTGCGCTGTCTCCGCAACCGCGATGGCCTGTGCCACCTGTGCGCGGCTCAGATCGGCGACGCGGGCGATCACATCGCCGCGTGCGGGGTTTGTGACCTCGAAGGTCGCGCCGCTATCGCTATCGATCCATTTGCCATCAACATAGGCCTGTTCGGCCAGCAGCGACGGGTCCTTTAACAAAGATTTCAGGTCTGTCTTGCTGTCCAGCATGGTGCATCCTCCAATTCGCGTCTGGTATAGGCAAAGCATCTGGCGCTAGTCTTGTCCAGAGCAGGCGGGGAGAATGTTGATGGCCGAACTTGACGATGCTTATGCGAATGCAGCCCATATTCCGGGCGCTGCCGACTATCCGCCACAATGGGAGCGCGCCGCCGCAGCCCTGCGCGAAGGGTTGCTGGAACAGGGCTTGGCCGATCTGGACCTGTCCTACGGCGACAGCCCGCGCCAGCGCCTTGACCTGTTTCATCCCGGCGGGGTGCCGAAAGGGCTGATGGTCTTTGTGCATGGCGGCTACTGGCTGCGCTTTGACAAAAGCGTCTGGTCGCATCTGGCGGCAGGCGCGCTGGCGCAGGGATGGGCAGTGGCCGTGCCATCCTATGATTTGTGCCCACAGGTGCGGATTGCCGATATCACCCGTCAGATTGCGCAGGCCGTGACAATGGCAGCGGGCATGGTGGCAGGACCACTGGTTCTGGCCGGGCATTCAGCGGGCGGGCATCTGGTTGCGCGGATGCTGGAGCCGGGCCTTCTGCCCGATCCGGTGGCCGCACGGTTGCGCCATGTCATGCCGATTTCGCCCGTGTCTGATTTGCGCCCCCTGCTGCGCACCAGCATGAATGCAGACTTCCGACTGGATGAGGATAGCGCCGCCGCCGAAAGCCCGGCCCTGACAGCACGGCCATTGCCCGTGCCTGTTACCGTCTGGGTTGGCGCAGATGAGCGCCCTGTGTTTCTGGAACAGGCACAGTGGCTGGCCACGGCATGGGGCTGCGCGCAGGTGGTCGATCAGGGGCGGCACCATTTTGATGTGATCGATGCGCTGGCCGATGCCAAGAGCGAGATGGTGCAGCGTCTGCTAGCCTAGGGTTCTGGTTGCCGCGCAGAGGATTTGAGTATTTGAAGAACAATGAAGGGGGGGCGCGGCAGAGTGTTTTGCGCCCCTTTCATTTAGCGGTGACGATCTTGCCAGCTTGGCTGCGGATCGCCAGCTTGCGACGTGGCTGCATAGATCGCCCGCGCGATCGCGCGCGCCATACAGGTGGCCGCGGCATGGCCAAGGGCCAGCGTGTCGATGACAGGATGCCCCAAGGCACGCGCGCCCGACGCTGCCGCAAAGATCAGATCGCCGTCCATCGGTGTATGCGCCGGCACCAGCGCGCGGGCAAACCCATCATGTGCGGCTGTGGCCATCCGGGTGCATTGCGCCTGTGTCAGGTCCGCATCGGTGGCGACGATGCCGATGGTTGTATTGGCATGGCTGGCCATTTTCGTGACGGGAATATGCGGATCAGGGTAGCGTTGCGCCACGCCCAGACCGCCGAATTCATCACCCATCTCGAACGGTGCGGCCCAGAAATGCGGGCTGTCGCCCACCGTGGCCGCCCCCAGAGCGTTTACCGCCACCAGCGCACCCACCGTATGACCGGAGGGCAGGATGACCGAGGCCGAGCCCAGCCCCCCGCGCAGATTGGCGGTTACGGCCCCGGTTCCCGCGCCTGTCGTGCCGATGTCGAACTGGACGGAGGCGGCATCGAGCGCTTGTTGTCCCAGCGCATTATAGGGGTTTGTGGCCCAATCCTTGGCCCCGCCATTGTTCAGGTCAAACAGGATTGCGGCAGGCACGATCGGCACACGGTGCGCCCCGACGCCAAAGCCGCGCCCCATGGTCCGTAAAGCATCTGTCACGCCGGAGGCCGCATCAAGACCAAAGGCCGAACCGCCGGACAACACAAGTGCATCGACCTGTTGCACGGTTTTATCCGGCGCAAGCAGGTCGGTTTCACGCGTGCCGGGGGCACCGCCCATCACATGCACACCAGCCGTGAAAGGCGCATCAGCGAACAGCACGGTCACGCCCGTTTTGATTGACAGGTCGGTGGCATTGCCAACCCGGAATCCCGCCACATCGGTAATCAGGTTACGCGGTCCGGTGAGTGTGGTCATGGTCATTCAGGGTTTTCCGGTCTTGGGCGGTCAGGTGGGGCGCAATCTGCATCGTTGGGTCTGTCTAAAGGCGAATAACGAAATCCTTGCGTGTGGTTTCCACCACCTGCCAGATGCCGCGAAATCCGGGGCGGATCACGAAACTGTCGCCCTTGCGCAAGGTCACGGCGGCACCTCCGTCTTCGGTCAGGATGCTGGTGCCGGACAGGATATGGCAGTATTCCCATTCATCATAGGACACGCGCCAAGTGCCGGGCGTCGATTCCCATAGGCCGCAATAAAGGCCATCCCGATCCTCCAGCACCCAGGATGTATGCACCGGATCGCCTGCAATCAGGCGATCGGGCGCTGGACGCTCAATCTCCGGTGTGCCTGCGGGTGTGACCGGGAAGAACAGGTTTGACATTGCGCTGGTCCTTTTTATTCCGGCGCAGGCTAATGCTGCGGGGAACCGGGGTGCAACCCGAAACGCACGATGTGTCGCAATATCTTGAAATGTCAGCAAAGTGTTATCACTTCACCTTCTGGGGTGCACCTGATCCGAGATTGGGGCATGATAGACCGGAGGCAAGGGGGCAGGCTGATGCTGGCATTGGGGCGGTTGATCATCGTGGGCTTTATTGCCCTGACGGTGATTTATGTCTCGCTTTCCTATTATTCACGCGCTGTGCGCAGATCAAAGCTGCGCCGCAAATGGGATGAGGATATCCAGCAAGGCGACAGGGATGCCTATGTGCAGCGCGGGTTGAAGATCTATGATCGGTCTTTGCGCCGCAAGCTGTTGTGGGGGGTTTATGTGGTTCCGATTGTGACGATTGCGATTGTGATTTATCTGGTGAATTTTGCCTGAATAGGGGACGACAAGATCATGGCCTATGTAAAGTGGACATTTATCGCAGTGTTCTGGCTGCTTGTCGGATCTTTCCTGCATTACACGCTGCCGCAACATGATGTTGTCCGCATCACGGACACATATCTGGAGCGGATCGATTTTGGAGAGAACACGATGTTCTGGGCGCATGCGCCCACGGGTGATGCTGTCAATGTGCAGAACCGCGATGTGTTTTTCATCCAGACATTCCGCACCAATGACCGGCCCATGATCTATCGCAACGAAGATACCGGATGGGGTTGGCCGCCCTATTTCAAGTTCAACACCTCGAACCTGCAGGCGCAGGCGGCAGATCTGGAAAGCCGCACCACCAGCGGGCAAGAGGCGCAATGGGTGATGGTGCGCCATTATGGCTGGCGCAACGAGTTCATGTCGATCTATCCCAATGCGGTCAAAATCTGGCGGGTTGACGGGCCGGATGCCACCGTCTTTCCCTGGATCAACGTCACGATCCTGACGGTGCTGGCCGCGTTTTTCTGGGCGGTCTGGGTGCGCTGGCGCCGCTTCCGGCGGGCCAGAATTGATCCGTTGCTGGGCGATATCGGGGATTCATTTGAGGCGGCAACAGATCATGTGGTGGATCGGCGTGGCAAAGTCCGGCGCTGGTGGGATAGTGTCAGGGGCAAAACACCGGCACGTTGATCATCGGGGCTGCGGTGTATTTGAGTATTTGCAGAACAATGAAGGGGCGGATCAGCGTTTGCCGTAATAGAGGCCGACGACATGTTCCGCCTGCGCAAAGAACAGCCAGCGCGAGGTCAGGATACCCGCGATATGACAAAGCACTGCAAGCAGGCCAAGGACATGGCTGAAAGGTGCCAGCAGCAGC
Source organism: Rhodobacterales bacterium (assembly GCA_047921315.1). Lineage (GTDB taxonomy): Bacteria > Pseudomonadota > Alphaproteobacteria > Rhodobacterales > Rhodobacteraceae > Seohaeicola. The sequence goes on from JBLRWJ010000057.1 coordinate 6,038, forward strand.
GCAATGGGCAGCGCGTAGCCCAGAGCGAAGGCGATGATCCGCAATTTCAGCGCATGTTTGCGCCCCACGATATGCACCATCTCGCGTAGCAGGTAGTTCGGGCCTGTATGCGGTGGCTCAAAGGCGCGGATTGTGCCGATCTGGCCAAGGCCCGTGGCGCTGGCCATGGTTGTGCCTGATCGGCCAAGGGCATGATCCCCTTGCCACCACCACCCCAGTTGCAGCGCGCCTGCGAGGGTGATCAGCATCAAGGCCCATGTGACCTGTCCGGCCAAAAGCGCGCCGCCACCCAGTGCGAGCGCAAGAAACAATGCGGGCGTCAGCGGGCTGCGCCAGCGTGGTACCGTCTTCATCTGGGCGTAGATCATCGAGGTGGTGAACACGGTTGCGAGCGACAGTGCCGCACCAAGCCAGCCCAGGACGATCCAGTCCGCCGCAAAAAACACGCGGCCCACAGCGTAAAACCCCATCACGATCAGCGCTGCGACAGCGCAGATCGCCTCGCGGCTCAGCCAGCTTGACCGCCATTGCGTGAAGGCCAGCAGCGCGCGTTCGGGGTGGCCAAGGTGGAAGGCCGATGCCATCAGCCCGCCCCCCGCCAATGCATAGGCGATTGCGAAAAAGACAAAAGCCACAAGGCCGGTTGACCCGGGCATGCCAATGCCAAGCCAGAACAAGAGGCCAAATCCAAGCCCTGAGAGGGTGGTAAACACAATGATTGACGGTGCGGGATGCATATCAGATCTTGTCCAGCGCCTTGTCGAGCCATCCGAGGAAGCCTTTGGACTGTTCCGTGACGGGATCAAGGAAGGGGGCCAGAATGTCAACCTCCCCCGGCTGGTCCAGCCTGTCTTTGAGACGCGGCGGCAGATATTTATTCACTGGCGATGTGCCCTGTTCCGGCATCAGATCCATGCCTGCGCGTGTTGCCACAAGGCGGCTGACATCGCTGTCAGGATCTGCCAGATCGCCAAAGTGACGCGCGTTACTGGGGCAGGTGCGTACGCAGGCTGGCACGCGGTCCACCTCGGGCAGGTTTTCATTGTAGATACGGTCCACGCAGAGGGTGCATTTCTTCATCACCTTGGCGCTTGCATCCATTTCGCGGGCCCCGTAGGGGCAGGCCCATGCACATAGGCCACACCCGATGCAGGCATCCTCGTTCACCAGAACGATCCCGTCCTCCTGCCGCTTGTAGCTGGCGCCGGTGGGGCAGACTGTGACGCAAGGCGCGTTATCGCAATGCAGGCAGGATTTCGGGAAATGCACCAGTTGCGCGGCACCTGCATCGGGCTGCACCTCGTAACTGTGCACGCGGTTCAGGAACGTGCCCGAAGGTTCGGCACCGTATGGTCCCTGATCGGACAGCGCTGCGCCATAGTTTTCGGTATTCCAGCCTTTGCAAGACACCACGCAGGCATGACAGCCGACGCAGGTGTCCAGATCAATCACAAGCCCGAGTTTGCGCTGGGTGGATGCGGGAAGTGTCGTCATGCCCGGAACACCTCTGCAATGGTGGCGGGCAGGCTTGTGACGGGCGCTTGCGCCGATGCATCCCATGTGATGATGAACCAGATGAAGCTGCCCACGATCAAGGCCACGAAAATGGTGATCACCAGCAAGGTGCGCTGTGTTGGTGTCATTTGCCCACCTTCCATGCAAGGCTGCCCGGCCCAACGCCAACGGGCGATGCCATGGCCGGATAGGCGGGTTGGCTGCGCGCGGGGGCTGGGACCTTCTCAATCTTGACGCGCAGGTCGAACCATGCCGCCTGCCCTGTCACCGGATCAGAGTTTGACCAGCGCAGCCCGTCGCCACGCGGCGGCAGCAATTCATGGATCAGGTGGTTCAGCAAGAACCCTTTTTCAGCCTCTTGCGCCTTGTCATCCAGCGCCCAAGCTCCCTTGCGTTTACCAATGGCGTTCCATGTCCAGACGGTGTTCTCATTGAGCGCCGCCATATGCGCCACAGGCACCGTGATCACCCCATGCGCTGATGTGACCTGCGCCCAGTCACCCTCGGCAAAGCGGTGCTTGGCCCAGAGTTTGGTGGGCACATAGAGCGGATTCACCCCGTGGATCTGGCGCAGCCATGCGTTCTGGGTGCCCCAAGAATGATACATCGCCATCGGGCGTTGGGTCAGGGC
>JBLRWJ010000057.1:8283-10327 GCA_047921315.1 Rhodobacterales bacterium
CCGCGCCCATGGGTCAGGCCGGTATCGCCGGTGCGCCACCCGGCCAAGGGGCCGATCCCGGGCTTACGCTCGTGATTCACGATGTAATCAGCGTAATCGGCATATTTCGCGGTGCCATCTTGCGTGACCAAACCGGGCAAGCCCAGCCTTGCACCCAGATCCAGCAACACGGATTGGAAGCCGCGCACATCGCGGTCAGGCTCAACCACCGGCCAACGGATTGCATCGGCGGCGCCATCCGCCTCGGAGATCGGGCGATCCAGCAAGCTGATGCAATCATGCCGCTCCAGATAGGTGGTATCGGGCAGGATCAGATCGGCATAGGCGACCATTTCGGAACTATACGCATCCGAATAGATGATGCGCGGGATCACGTAATCGCCGTTCTCATCTGTATCGGTCAGCATCTGCATGACGCCACCGGTGTTCATGGACGAGTTCCACGACATGTTGGCCATATACATGAACAACGTGTCGATCTTGTAGGGATCACCGGCATGGGCATTGCTGATGACCATATGCATCAGCCCATGCGCCGACATCGGGTTTTCCCATGTAAACGCCTTGTCGATCCGTGCGGGGCTGCCATCGGCCTGCAGGCACAGATCATCCGGCCCCTGCACATAGCCCAGATGCGGGCCGTCCAGCGGTGCGCCGGGGGTTGCCTTGCAATGCGGTTTGGGATGCGCGGTGGCGGGCTTGGGATAGGGCGGTTTGAACCGCATACCGCCGGGGGTTTCCACCGCACCCAGCAGGATTTGCAGCATATGCAGGGCGCGGGCGGTCTGGAACCCGTTGGAATGGGCGGATATCCCGCGCATCGCATGAAAGGCAACGGGGCGGCCGACCATGGTCTGATGCGTCTGCCCGCGGAAATCTGTCCATTCGCGGTGCAGGATGACCGGATCATCAAAAGCGGTGCGGGCAATCTCGGCGGCCAAAGCACGGATCTTGGCAGCAGGAATGCCGGTGCGGGTGGCCACAGCATCAGGCGCATATTGCGGATCAAGATAGCGTTCGGCCAGCAAATGCATGACAGGGCGATGCGTGATGCCCGCATGGCGATAGCTTGCAGCCAGATCGGGGCGCACACCGGGTTGATCAAAGGCGGTCAGCTTGCCTGTCACGCGGTCCATCACCAGCGGCTTGCCGGCATCATCGCGCAGGAACAGGCCGTGTTCGGGCGATTTCGGATCGCCATTCACCAGCACAGGCGCATTGGTGAAGCGCGACAGGTAATCCAGATCAATCTTGCCCGCCCGCAGCAGCTCATGCACCAGCGACAGGATCAACAGGCCATCGGTGCCCGGCGTGATCCCCAGCCAGTCATCCGCCACGGCGTTATACCCCGACCGGATCGGGTTCACGCCGACGATCCGCGCACCCCGCGCCTTGAGCCGCCCGATCCCCATCTTGATCGGGTTGCTGTCATGGTCCTCGGCCACGCCGAACAGGATGAACAGCTTGGTATGGTCCCAATCCGGCTGCCCGAATTCCCAAAAAGCGCCACCCATCGTATAGATGCCAGCCGCCGCCATATTGACGCTGCAGAAGCCGCCATGCGCCGCAAAGTTGGGCGTGCCGAATTGCTGCGCCCACCAGCCGGTAAAGCTTTGTGACTGATCACGCCCGGTGAAAAAAGCCAGCTTTTCCGGCGCGGTGTCGCGGAGCGGTTGCAGCCAAGAGGTGGCAAGCGTCAACGCCTCGTCCCAGCTGATCTCTTCAAACTCACCCGATCCGCGCGGACCAACCCGTTTCAGCGGGGCGCGCAGGCGCGAGGGGGCATTGACCTGCATGATCCCGGCAGAGCCTTTGGCACACAGAACACCCTTGTTGACCGGATGGTCGCGATTGCCCTCAATATATGCGACCTTACCGCCTTTGAGATGCACATCTATCCCGCAACGACAGGCGCACATGTAGCAGGTTGTCTTGCGGATCTCATCCGAAACAGGCGGAGAGGTATTGATCTGCGGTTGGGTCATGCCACCTCGTGTTTCATCAGCGCAAGCGCATCGCGGGCGATCTGGCGTTCCTCATCCGC
>JBLRWJ010000057.1:10427-16108 GCA_047921315.1 Rhodobacterales bacterium
CCCAAGGCCCGCAAACCGCTGTCATGGTTCAGCAGATGGGCAGCGCGGTCAATGCCGTGATCGGTGGCCATCTGCAGCACCGCCATGCCATCGATGCTGCCGGCGCGGCTGCCCATCACCAGACCATCCAGCGGTGAATATCCCATCGAGGTCGCAATCGAGCGGCCCTCAAGGATGGCGCACAGGCTGGCCCCGTTGCCAAGATGCAGCGCCAACAGGCGGCGCGGCAGATCGGGGCGCAGCGCCTCGACCAGACTGGCATAGCTGAGGCCGTGGAACCCATAGCGGCGGATACCTTTCGCGCGCTCGGCCTGCGGAATCGCATAGGTCACGGCGATTTCAGGGTTGGTGGCGTGAAAGGCGGTATCAAAACACCCGTATTGCGGCAAGGTTGGCGCAAGCCGCGTCAGGGCGTGAATGCCGGATAAATTATGCGGATTATGCAGCGGTGCCAACGTGTTGCATGCAGCAATCTGCGCCAGACTGTCCGGTGTCAACCGCACCGGCGCTGTCAGATCCGCCCCACCATGCACAATCCGGTGCGCTGCCGCTGTCAACTGGTCAAGCCGGAGACCCGCTGCCGCCAATCCGTCCAGCAGATGCGTCAGGGCAACGGCATGATCAGTGGCATCCACCGTCTGACTGTCATCGCCCAGCCGCATCAGGGCCTTGCCGCCAATCTCGGACACGGCGCCGGTGATGCATGAAGCCAGCGCCGCGTCAAACACCTCGATCTTGATCGAGCTTGACCCGGCATTCACCACAAGGATCATATGCGCACCCCTGCCGCGACCACACCCAATGCCGCCGAGGCGATCCGCGCGGGGGTGCCTTGCGCACGCGAGGTCAGCAGAACCGGCACTTTGAGGCCCAGAACAAGCCCCGCGGCACAACAGCCCATGCCAAGGGACATCAGTTTGAAAATCGCGTTGCCAGTGGTGATATTCGGGCAGGAAATGATATCGGCATCACCAGCCACGGGTGACAGATAATTTTTGGCGGCGGCTGCTTGTGCCGAAAAGATCAGGTCAAGCGCCATCGGCCCCGCAACCTCGGCCTGCGACAAGGCTGTTTTGGCCCATGCGGCGATCACGGCGGCATCCATCGAATTTTGCAACGATGGCAGCGGATCTTCATTTGCGGACAGGATACCGGCCTTGGGCCGTTCGATCCCCAATTGTTGCGCCAGACGCACGGCATGCGCAAGGCAGGCCTGCCGCGTGGGGATATCCGGGTCCACGTTCAGCGCACCATCCGTCAGAATCAGCGGGCGGTCAGAATGCGGTGCGGTGATGTGGAACACGTGCCCACAGCGCGTATGCGCATCCCGCAAACCGGCGGCACGCGGCAACAGGCCTTGCAGAAAAACAGATGTATGCACCTGCCCCTTCATGATCGCGTCCACCTCGCCCAAGCGCGCAAGTTCCGCGGCTTTGGCGCTGGCGGCGGCCTGCGGCGCATGGATCAGGCGCAGGGCCGCAATGTCCCAGCCGATTTCTTCCGCAACCTGCCGGATCTTGGGCGCGTCACCGATCAGGACAGGATGCGCAAGCCTTGCCTCTGTCGCCTCGCGGATGCCTTGCAAGGCATTCACACTGCCTGCATTCACCAAGGCAACACGCGGCACAGGCAGCCCGCGCGCCTGTTCAAGCAGACGGCGCGGGGCGTCAGCGGCGACAGGGGACAGAAAGGGAAATGGTTCTCTCATAGCGGGGATAGTCGACCATGAGTCGCGGCCCGAGGCAAGAGCGCAGAACCCATGTTCCCCATTTGACGCAGAGTTGCGGAACATCCTCCGCCGCAGGTGCCTCCGGCGGGGATATTTAAGGCAAGAAGATGCGCAGATGTTCCGGTGTGAGACAGCACGGTCAGGCGCGTTGCTGGGGGCGCATATCGGTGGCCGAGATACCAGCGACGCTGACCGGCTTCTTCATGGCATCACGGCGGAACGGCTCTCCCAGTTCCTGATTGATCAGGGCCTCGATCAGGGTGGTTTTGCCATGCTGCATCTGATCCTTGATCGCTTGGGTCAGGGCGGCGCGCAATTCATCCATCGTCTTGGCCTGCACCCCTTGCAGGCCGCAGGCGCGGGCAATTCCGGCATAGCTGACCTGATCGTCCAACTCGGTGCCGACGAAATTATCGTCATACCACAGGGTCGAGTTCCGCTTTTCCGCGCCCCATTGGTAATTGCGGAACACGACCATGGTGATGGCGGGCCATTCCGGGCGGCCAATGGCGGTCAGTTCCGTGACCGCGATGCCAAAGGCACCATCACCGGCAAAGCCCACAACAGGTGTATCGGGACAGCCGATCTTGGCCCCGATGATCGAGGGCAGGCCATAGCCACAAGGGCCGAACAGGCCGGGGGCAAGGTATTTGCGCCCTTGCTCAAAGCTGGGATAGGCATTGCCGATGGCGCAGTTATTGCCGATATCCGAGCTGATGATCGCCTCGCGTGGCAGGGCGGACTGGATGGCGTGCCATGCCATTCGGGGGCTCATCCAGTCAGGTTTGTCGGCGCGGGCGCGTTGGTTCCATGTGGTGCCGGGATCGTCATCCTCGTGATCCATGGAGGAGAGTTGCTGCGCCCATTTCGATTTTGTCTGTGCAATCGCTGATTTCCGTTCGATCCGGTCCTGATCCCCCGCCTTGGGCGCAAGTTTTTCAAGGATGGATGTGGCAACCTTTTGCGCATCGCCCACGATGCCCACGCTGACCTTTTTGGTCAGGCCGATACGATCAGGGTTGATATCAACCTGAATGATCCTGGCATCCTTGGGCCAGTAGTCGATACCATATCCCGGAAGGGTTGAGAACGGGTTAAGCCGCGTGCCAAGGCACAGGACGACATCGGCCTTGGCAATCAGCTCCATCCCCGCCTTGGACCCGTTATAGCTAAGCGGCCCCGCGAACAGCGGATGCGAGCCGGGGAAAGCATCATTGTGCTGATAGCCCACGCAGACAGGGGCATCCAGCCTCTCGGCCAGTTGCATAGAGGCCGGGATCGCACCTGCCAGCACCACGCCTGCCCCGTTCAGGATAACAGGAAAGCGGGCGTTTGACAGCAGATCGGCCGCACGTTGCACAGCATCTTCGCCACCGCTTGGACGCTCAAAACTGACCATCTCTGGCAGGTCGATATCAATCACCTGCGTCCAGTAATCGCGTGGCATGTTGATCTGCGCAGGCGCGGACATGCGATGCGCGTTCAGGATGACGCGGTTCAGCACCTCCGCCACGCGGGAAGGATCGCGCACCTCTTCCTGATAGGCGACCATATCCTTGAACAGCGCCATTTGCTCAACCTCCTGAAAGCCCCCCATTCCGATGGTCTTGTTGGCCGCCTGCGGTGTGACCAGCAACAGCGGCGTGTGGTTCCAATAGGCGGTTTTCACAGCGGTGACGAAATTGGTGATGCCGGGGCCGTTCTGGGCGATCATCATCGACATCTTGCCGGTCGCGCGGGTATAGCCATCGGCCATCATCCCGCCTGACCCTTCATGCGCGCAATCCCAAAAAGTGATGCCCGCGCGCGGAAACAGATCGGAGATCGGCATGAAAGCCGATCCGATGATGCCAAACGCATGTTCGATCCCATGCATCTGCAGGGTTTTCACAAAGGCTTCTTCGGTGGTCATTTTCATGGGGAACGCTCCGGAACATGGGGGTCGGGGCCCGCAATGGTGCTTTGCCACAGAGTAGGGGGCCGCTTTGGCCAGCAATAGGGCCAGATGGGAGTGTCACTTAAGGCCAGGCAGGCCATTGCGCGGTGTCAGCGCATCGCTTTGGCCACCAGATGCACACCATCCGCGATACGCGCCGAAGGGAGCGATGAATAGGCCAGCCGATAGAATTGCGTGGGCGGCGTGCGGGCAGCAAAGAACGGCGCGCCGGGTTCGATCAGCACGCCCTGTTCGCGCAGCCGCAGCGCCACCTGCCCCGTATCCACACCGTCAGGCGCTTGCATCCAGATGCTGGAGCCGCCGAACGTGCCGCGCCCGGCGATCGTCAGGCCATGCCTTGTGATGGCCTGTTCCAGAACCGTGCGGCGTTCTGCCAAGGCCCGCGCCATGCGGCGGATCTGCGCGTCATAATGGCCAAGCGACAGAAAATAGGCCGCTGTGCGCTGGATATGCCCCGGCGGATGGCGCAGCACGCTGGCGCGCAGGGCGCGCGCCTCGCGGATAAACGCCTCGGACCCGACCAGATAGCCCAGCCGCAGACCGGGAAACAGCGATTTGGAAAAGCTGCCCACATAGATCACGCGCCCATCGCTATCCAGCGATTTCAGCGCGGGTGAAGGGGGCGAGAGATAGGACATCTCGAACTCGTAATCATCCTCGACGATGATGGCGTCCAGATCGCGGGCGCGTTTCAGCAGGGCTTGGCGGCGATCTATCGGCATCGTCGCGGATGTGGGGCATTGGTGGCTGGGGGTGGTAAAGATCACATCGGTGCCGTCAGGGATGTTATCGGGGGGTAATCCGTCCGCATCCACGGGCACTGGCGCCAGACGACAACGCGATTGCATCAGAATATCGCGCAATGCGTGGTAGCAAGGGTCTTCGATCGCGGCCAGACGGCGCTGTGTCAGCAAGACCTGCGCTGTCAGCCAAAGCGCGTTCTGCGCCCCCATGGTCACCAATATTTCAGAAGGGCGCGCGATGATCCCGCGCCGGGGCAGAGTGTGGCGGGCGATGAATTCGATCAGGCGTGGATCATCCTGATCATAATAATCTGTGGTAAGAGCCGTAAAATCCCGTGCACCCAAGGCCTGCACGGCGCATAGCCGCCAATTTGCATGATCAAAAAGGGTTGGGTCCGCCTGACCATAGATAAAAGGATAGCGAAAGCTGGCCCAGTCTTGCGGTTTTTCCGGTGTGGCGCCGCCGGTAAAACGCTGTCCGATGGCACGGCCCCAATCCACCGCTTCGCTGCGTGCGGCGGGCACATGATCAGGCGGTGGTTCGGGTGCGTTATCCGACACGAAATACCCCGACCGTCCCGCCGCCGCGATATAATCATTGGCCAGCAATTCGGTATAGGCCAGCGTCACGGTAATGCGGCTGATGCCCAGATGTGCGGCCAGCCGCCGGGTGGATGGCAGCTTTTCCCCACGCCGGAAGCGGCCTGACAAAATCCCGCCCGCAATCATTTGCTGGATACGTGCCTGCAGCGTGCCTTGCGTTGCGGGATCAAGGAAAAAGGTTTCAACCGGAATGGCCATACTGGCATTCTATGCTGGACCTAAACGCAAGGCAAACTGGTCTTATTCAAAACCTGCCTGTTGCACTGCAAGATTGCCAAGCACCTTCGGCAGCCATGTGACAGGTGGTGCTGCAAAGGCAGCGGCATCAGGAGACTATGATAAAACCACAGTAAAAACACGCAAAAGACAGCGGTTGATTCATGTCTGACGTCAGCACCCATGGGACAGTTTAGGCATATTGCGGAACGGAGGGTTTCCGGCTCATCGTAGCCTTCATGGAGCGAAGATGAGCAAGAAACCCGTGACAACGAAAGCCGAGGCCGAGAAGGTCGTCAAAGATATCCGCCGCGCAACCCGCAAGATTCACAGCGCGGAAGAGAAGATCCGCATTGTCCTTGCTGGCCTTCGCGGTGAGGACAGCATCGCAGAGCTGTGCCGCCGGGAGGGGATCGCACAGAGCCTGTATTAC
>JBLRWJ010000058.1:0-16007 GCA_047921315.1 Rhodobacterales bacterium
TAACTCAGGCATCATTCAAGCAGTGAGTCGTTTGAAAGGATGCTATGATGCAGGTCTCAGAGACTGAACTGATGCTGAAAGGATATGGTCTGACCACTGCCGAGTTCTTCTACCGCATGCCCGATTACACATCGGTGTTGAACACATTTGTCTGGCAGGATTACGATATTGCGCCGGATCATCCGCGCCTGTTCAAATTCATTGATTACTGGAAATCCGAGATTGAAGGCCCGCTGCATTCCGTGCGGTTCACCCATCGCAAGATGATCTCTCCGGGGGAATGGCGTAATGTGGTGGGGGAATTCACCCTGCATTGACCGAACATCAGGCGCAGCCCCGTTCAGGGCTGCACCACGCCCCTGATCAGGGGATAATGCGCGAGTATTTGACGCCTTCCAGCGTTGCCCCCACCATCAACCCGGCCTGACCAAAGACCACAGCCAACACTGGCGAGGTGGAGGTTGTTGTCTCGGCGCGGATATTGTCACCCTGATCATTGATCACATAGCCAACATCGGCCCCCGCAGCCCAACCCGAGGAGCGGCGGAACCGCTGCAAGGCGTCATCGGTCATGAAAAACAGCACATGGGCAAATTGCTGTGCCCCGATCTGCAAGCCGAAACTGCCTTTGGCGGCGGAATAATAATCCACGGTGACATCATTTACCCGCAAGGCCCCGCGCCCATAGCCACCGCCGATGCCGAAGCCGGCCTCGGTGATCAGCGGCATAACCAACTGGCCGCTGGATTTCGCGGCCAGATCGCGGGTGCCGGGATAGGTATTATACAGAAAATTCAACGTCGCCTCGACACGATTGTCGATCACGGCCGATCCCGGACTGCCAATCCCGTTGCCGCAGGCTGCCGTGACACCGACACCGGCCAGCGCCGATAGCGTGAAAGTCCGTCTGCTCATCTGGGTCATATCTATGCCTGTTCTGTTGTTTTTGGTTTTGAGCTGCTGCCGTGTCGGATGTTATATTCCCCGACCAGGCCATAATATAAGTGTAAAACTGTCCTGTGTCACCACTGCTTGCGGTTGGCGTGGCCGGACAAACCGGCTTTGGCGATTTGTCGCGCAGAGATGTCAGGCCGTCCTTTCAGGGATGAGGCCGGTTCTGTATCAGTTTTTCGCCAGCAGGCGTGCCACGGCGGGGGCGAAATAGGTCAGGATACCGTCACATCCGGCGCGCCGGAAACACATCAGGCTTTCCAGCATCGCACGTTCGCCATCGATCCAACCGTTTTGCGCCGCTGCTTGTATCATCGCATATTCGCCCGACACCTGATAGGCATAGGTCGGCGCGCCAAAACTGTCTTTGACCCTGCGGCAGATATCCAGATAGGGCATGCCCGGCTTGACCATGACCATATCGGCCCCTTCGCGCAGGTCACGCGCGACCAGCCGGATCGCCTCATCGCTATTGGCAGGGTTCATCTGATAGGTTTTCTTGTCACCCTTCAACGCACCGGATGCGCCCACCGCATCACGGAACGGGCCGTAGAAAGCAGAGGCATATTTCGCCGCATAGCTCAGGATCATCACATCGCTGTGCCCTGCTGCCTCAAGTGCTGTGCGCATCGCGCCGATGCGGCCATCCATCATATCAGAGGGTCCGATGATATCGGCCCCAGCCTCGGCCTGACTGAGCGTTTGTTTGACCAGCGCGGCCACGGTTTCATCATTAACCACAACACCATCGCGCCAGAACCCATCGTGTCCGTCAGAATTATACGGGTCCAGCGCCACATCGGTCATGATCGCAATCTCGGGCACCGCCGCCTTGATCGCGCGGGTGGCACGGTTGCTCAGGTTGTCGGGGTTCCATGCCTCGGCGCAATCGGGGGTTTTCTTGGCCGGATCGGTATAGGGAAACAGGCAGATCGCCGGAATGCCCAGATCCGCCGCCTCGCGCGCGGCCTCAACCACACGATCCACCGAGCGGCGCATCACACCGGGCATGGAGGGGACAGGCTCCTCCACGCCGTCCCCGTCACGCACGAAAACAGGCCAGATCAGATTGCCCACCGAAAGGGTATTTTCCTGGGTCAAGGCGCGGATCGCAGGGGATTGACGTGTGCGGCGGAACCGGGTTGCTGGAAAAGCGGCCTGACTTGGGATCATCTGTTTCTCATCTCGCTGGACATCTTGGTGGAAAGTTTATCATGCGTGCCATGGATATTGCCGCATCTCAAGGGTAGGAATTGCCAAACTTCGCCGCTATGGAAGCGGTGGACACGCAAAAGGTATGTATTTTGGACTGGTTCAGCACATTGGGCGAAGTGATCAATCTGCGATCCTTTTCTAACCTATGGTATTGGATCATGCTGGCCGTGATGTGGTCCAGCGCAAGCCATTGGATCATCGGGGTGCCCTATGACCTTGTGACCCGCGCCGCAGCCAAGGGCGGTCAGGCCGAGACTGATCTGGTCGATATCACCCGCGTCAACGCCAACCGCCTGATCTATATCGCAGAGGTGTCCGGCCTCTGGATCATCGGGTTCGGGACGTTTTTTTTGTCTTTCTTCGGCCTCAGCGGCTTTGTCTACGGCTTCCAACTGGCGCAGGCGATCTTTTTGCTGGCCTTTCCGATGTCCCTTGTCGGGCTGCTGAGCTTTCGCACTGCGCGGCGGCTGCACCACACCAGCCTGCACGGTGCCGATCTGCACCGCGTCCTGACGCGGCACCGGATTTTGACACAGGTCATCGGGATGATTTCGATTTTTGTCACCGCGCTGTGGGGCATGTATCAGAACCTGGCCTATATGCTGCCCAACCACATTCTCTGAACACCGGAAAACAGTAGCGCGACATGACCCAACAGACCCGTATCACCGTCAGCGGTGCGCCCGAAGGCTTTGACGCGCGTCTGATCCTGAAAGAGATGGATCAGACCGGCGCGCCCGTTCTGCATGTGGCCCGCGATGACAAACGCCTGGCCGCGATGCAGGCAGCTTTGCGGTTCATGGCACCGGATATGCCGGTGATCACCTTTCCCGGCTGGGATTGCCTGCCCTATGACCGCGTCAGCCCGAATGCGGATATCTCGGCCACAAGGATGGCCACATTGGCAGGGCTGGTGCATGGCATGCCGGCGCGGTTTGTCCTGCTGACAACGATCAGCGCCGCCATGCAACGCCTGCCTGCCCGTAGCGTGCTGCGGCAGGCGGCTTTCAGTGCCCGCGTCGGCGGCAGGCTGGATGAGGCGGCATTGCGTCAGTTTCTGGTGCGGATGGGGTTCTCGCAGGCCCCTTCAGTCATGGAACCGGGCGATTACGCCATTCGCGGCGGAATCATCGATATCTATCCGCCGGGCGAGGGGGGGCCTGTGCGGCTGGACCTGTTCGGCGATGTGCTGGACGGCGCCCGCCGCTTTGACGCGGCCACCCAGCGCACCACCGAAAAGCTGGATCTGGTGGAACTGGCCCCGGTTTCCGAGGTTATTCTGGACGAGGCCGCGATCACCCGGTTCCGGCAAAACTACCGAATCGAATTTGGCGCAGCAGGCACGGATGACCCGCTCTATGAGGCGGTCAGCGCCGGGCGCAAACATGCAGGCATCGAACATTGGCTGCCGTTCTTTCATGACCGGCTTGAGACGATCTTTGATTACCTGCCCCAAGCCACGATCACGCAGGATGATCAGGTCACACCGACACGGCTTGCGCGCTGGGACTCGATTGCCGATCAATATGAGACACGGCGCCTTGCGATGACCCAGAAGGGGCGGATGGATTCGGTTTATAAACCGGTCCCGCCCGCGCTGCTTTATCTGGATGATGCCGCGTGGCAGGGGGCGGTGACAGCGCGCCGGCTGTTGCAGTTCAACCCGCTTGCGCAACCCACAGGACCGGGGGTGATTGACGCGGGCGCGCGGATCGGGCGCAGTTTCTCCCCCGAACGCCAACAAGAAAACCTGAGTCTTTTTCATGCCTTATCGATCCATGTTAAGGCAAAACTTGAAAAAGGGCCGGTGCTTGTTGCCTCCTTCTCGGAAGGGGCGAGGGAACGTCTGGACGGGTTGATCAGTGACGAGGGGCTGATCGGCGCGGTGCATGTGGCGGATGCGCGCGGCATTGGCAAACACGGTCTGTATCTGGCGGTCTGGCCGCTGGAACAGGGGTTCGAGGCACCGGACCTGACCGTGATCAGCGAACAGGACGTGCTGGGCGACAGGCTGATCCGCGCCCCCAAAAAACGCCGCCGCGCCGAGAATTTCCTGACCGAGACCCAAAGCCTGTCAGCCGGCGACCTGGTGGTGCATGTCGATCATGGCGTTGGCCGCTATCTGGGACTGGAGGTGGTCACGGCGCTGGGGGCGGCGCATGAATGTCTTGCGCTGGAATATGCCGAAGGATCAAAGCTTTACCTGCCTGTCGAGAATATCGAACTGCTCAGCAAATTCGGCCATGACGAAGGGCTGCTGGACAAGCTGGGCGGCGGCGCATGGCAGGCCAAGAAGGCGCGCCTCAAGGAACGCATCCGCGAGATGGCGGATCGGCTGATCCGGGTGGCCGCCGAACGCGCCCTGCGCACCGCCCCCGTGCTAGAGCCGCAGCATCATGCATGGGAGGCTTTCAGCGCCCGCTTTCCCTATAGCGAAACCGAGGACCAGCTGCGCGCGATCGAGGATGTGCTGGCCGATCTGGGATCAGGCAACCCGATGGACCGGCTGATCTGCGGTGATGTCGGCTTTGGCAAGACCGAGGTGGCCATGCGCGCAGCCTTTGTCGCGGCCATGTCAGGTGTGCAGGTGGCCGTGATTGCGCCCACCACGCTGCTGGCGCGGCAACATTTCAAAAGCTTCGCCGAACGGTTCCGCGGCTTTCCCCTTGAGGTGCGCGCGCTGTCACGATTCGTCAGCGCCAAGGACGCGCAGGCAACACGCGACGCGATTGCGCGCGGCACCGTCGATATCGTGGTCGGCACCCATGCGCTGCTGGCCAAAGGCGTCAGCTTCAAAAACCTTGGCCTGCTGATCATCGACGAGGAACAGCATTTTGGTGTCGGCCACAAAGAGCGGCTGAAACAGCTCCGCACAGATATTCATGTGCTGACGCTGACCGCCACGCCGATCCCGCGCACGCTGCAACTGTCGCTGTCGGGCGTGCGGGATCTGTCGATCATCGGAACCCCGCCGGTGGATCGTTTGTCAATCCGCACATATGTGTCGGAATTTGATGGCGTCACCATCCGCGAGGCCTTGTTGCGCGAACATTATCGCGGCGGGCAAAGTTTCTTTGTCGTGCCGCGCATCAGCGATCTGCCGGAGATCGAGGATTTCCTGCGCAACCATGTGCCCGAGGTGAGCTATGTCGTGGCCAACGGACAGATGGCAGCGGGGGAACTCGATGACCGCATGAACGCATTTTATGACGGCAAATACGACGTGCTTGTCGCCACAACAATCGTGGAATCGGGGCTGGATATTCCGACGGCGAATACGATGATCATCCACCGCGCCGATATGTTCGGCCTCAGCCAGCTCTACCAGATACGGGGCCGCGTTGGCCGCTCGAAAACCCGCGCCTATGCCTATCTGACGACAAAACCGCGTGGCAAACTGACGCCCGCCGCCGAAAAGCGGCTGCGGGTGCTGGGGTCTCTGGATACGCTGGGGGCAGGGTTCACGCTGGCCAGTCAGGATCTGGACATTCGCGGCGCGGGCAACCTGCTGGGCGAGGAACAATCCGGTCAGATGCGCGATGTCGGCTATGAACTCTACCAACAAATGCTGGAGGAGGCGATCGCCAAGATCAAGGCAGGCGAGATGGAGGGGCTGTCGGATGCGGATGGTCAATGGGCCCCGTCCATCAATCTCGGCGTGCCGGTCCTGATCCCAGAGGATTATGTCCCCGACCTGGATGTGCGCCTTGGATTGTACAGGCGCCTCAGCGGCTTGCACAGCAAAGTTGAACTGGAAGGTTTCGCCGCCGAACTGATCGACCGCTTTGGTAAATTGCCACGCGAGGTGAACACGCTTTTGTTGATCGTGCGTATCAAGGAAATGTGCAAACGCGCCGGTATTTCGCGGCTGGATGGCGGCCCCAAAGGCGCCACGATCCAGTTTCACAACGACAAATTCGCCTCTCCGCAAGGCTTGGTCGAGTTTATCAACGACCAGAACGGTTTTGCCAAGGTCCGCGACAACAAAATCGTGGTCCGCCGCGACTGGAATCAGGAGAAGGATAAAATCCGAGGCGCCTTTGCCATCGCCCGCGATCTGGCGGAAAAAGTCATGGCCGAGAAAAAGCGCAAAGCCGCCAAAGCCAAATCGTGAAGGTGGCGATGACCGCATTTGTGGAATTGAGTATTTTCAGAACAATGAAGCAAAAGCCCGCGCCACCTTTCATTGTTCTATAAATACTCAAAAGAACAACGGCAAAATAAAAGAATATCGCGTGTATCTGACTGCATTCAAACGCGATACGCTCTGATCGGGCGCCGGTTGGGGCGGGCGCATTCTTGCGCTGTCAGACGGTCTTGCCCTTGCGCAACCGGTCATTCAGCAATTGGCGCGCCCGCGCCTCTGCGGTGCGGACGCGGATCGCTGTCATGAAAGCATCCTGAGTCACAGAGGAGGAGGTGCCCAGCGTCTTGGCGATGGCGTCAATCAGCGTATCATCGCCAAGTTTCTCTACCGCCTCCAGTACATCGCGGGCCAGCGCGTCTGCAAGATCTTCGGTGACACTCATGATATCACCGCGAACTTTCGGTCAGGCGGCGTTTGACGTAATCCGACACGGACCCGATCATCTGGTCCATCTGGCCCGGCCCATCAAAGAAATGCCCCGCGCCTTCAATCTGCTCATGCGTGACAGTAATGCCGCGCTGTTCGTGCAGTTTGCCCACAAGGCTGGTGGTATCGGCAGGCGGTGCCACGCGATCAGCACTGCCATTGATCACCAGGCCGGATGCCGGGCAGGGGGCAAGGAAGGAAAAGTCATACATATTGGCAGGCGGGGCCACCGAGATGAACCCCGTGATCTCGGGCCGTCGCATCAGCAGTTGCATGCCGATCCACGCGCCAAAGGAAAAACCCGCAACCCAGCAATGTTTGGAATTGTTGTTCATGGATTGCAAGTAATCGAGGGCCGAGGCGGCATCCGACAACTCGCCGATCCCCTGATCATATTCGCCCTGGCTGCGCCCGACACCGCGGAAATTGAACCGCAGAACCGTAAAGCCCATGTTGTAGAAGGCATAGTGCAGGTTATAGACGACCTTGTTGTTCATCGTGCCGCCGAATTGCGGATGCGGATGCAGGATGATGGCAATGGGGGCGTCGCGTTCCTTTTGCGGATGATACCGGCCTTCGAGCCGGCCTTCGGGGCCGGGAAAAATAACCTCAGGCATGTTGGGTACTTGTCTCCTGCAAGGGTGCGGCAATTAATCTTGACGAATTTGCTCAAGCACCTTAGAACGTTTCTAAATCAAGCGGTGGTGGGGCACCGGATGTTAGCGAGATAAGCCCTGCACCCCGTCACGTCAATGTGTTCACGAAAGCAAGCCCATGAAACTTAGCACCAAGGGCCGATATGCAATGGTCGCGCTGGCGGATATCGCGCTGCAACCGCCCGGCAGTCTGGTGACGCTGGGAGAGATCTCCAAGCGGCAGAACGTGTCCTTGCCCTATCTGGAGCAGCTTTTCGTCAAGCTGCGCCGCGCCGCGCTGGTGGAGTCCGTGCGTGGCCCGGGCGGTGGCTATCGGCTGGCGCGCGCGGCCAGCGAGATCCGTGTGGTCGAGGTTCTGGCGGCTGTCGATGAAACGGTGGATGCGATGCATCGCGGCGAAGGGGCCAGCGGGGCGGTATCGGGCAGCCGTGCGCAATCGGTGACCAACCGGCTGTGGGAAGGGCTGAGCGCGCATGTCTATGTCTATCTGCATCAGACGCGGCTATCGGATGTGGTGCGCAACGATCTGGCCCCATGCCCGGCTGTTCCGTCGCTGTTTTCGATGCCTGTGGTGGATGAAGCCTGAGGGCGGGGCTTGGTGATACGGAAAGTGATTTGAGTATTTTTGGAACAATGAAAGGCTGAGGATGCGCGCCTATCTGGACCATAACGCGACAACACCGCTGCGCCCGCAGGCGCGGGAGGCAATGCTGCGTGCGATGGATCTGGTGGGCAATCCATCGTCGGTACATGCCGAAGGGCGCCGCGCGAAATCAATGGTTGAAGCGGCGCGCGCGCAAGTGGCGGCAGCCTTGGGGGCAGAGGGTGCGGATGTGATTTTCACCTCCGGGGCGACCGAGGCCGCAGCGCTGGCACTGGCGGGCCGCGGTCTGCACGGGGCCGAGGTGGAGCATGAGGCCGTGGCGGCATGGATCACACCGGATCTTCCTGTGGATGGGCTGGGGCGTGTCACGGTGACTGATCCGCACAAAAGCGCGCTGCAACTGGCGAATTCCGAAACCGGAGTTGTGCAAACGCTGCCCGATGGTTTGGCGGTGTGCGATATGACGCAGGCCTTTGGCAAGCTGCCTTTGGCCTTCAATTGGTCGGGCTGCACGATGGCGCTGATTTCGGCGCATAAACTGGGCGGGCCCAAAGGTGTGGGGGCTTTGGTTGTCAAGCGCGGCACCGATCTGGCAGCGCAGTTGCGCGGGGGAGGGCAGGAACAGGGCCGCCGCGCTGGCACAGAGAACCTGATCGGCATTGCCGGTTTCGGGGCGGCGGCCGAGGCTGCGGCGCAGGATTTGGCCAATGGGGTCTGGAGCCGGGTTGCAGAACTTAGAAATATTCTAGAAAAGGCCATTGAGGCGGGCGCGCCGGATACTATTTTTCCCGGTAGGGGTGTTGATCGTCTACCAAACACATCTTGTTTCGCGACCTGCGGCTGGAAGGGCGAGACACAGGTGATGCAGATGGATCTGGCGGGGTTTGCCATATCGGCAGGCTCTGCCTGTTCCAGTGGCAAGGTCCGGGCGAGCCGCGTTCTGCGCGCCATGGGCTACGGGGATGATGTGGCGGCGGGGGCGATCCGTGTGTCGCTGTCACCGCAGACGACGAAAGATGACGTAATGCGCTTTGCCGAAACGTGGCTGGCAAAGCAGCGCTTATTTGCCGCCCGCGCGGCATGAACAGTTAGACGCGAACAGGAGTGACGGGCATGACCACTGTACAAGAAGAGATCCGCGAAGGCGTTGACCGTGAGACGGTTGAGGCGGTGCGCGAGGTGGGCAGCACCTACAAACACGGCTGGAACACCGATATCGAGATGGAATACGCACCCAAGGGCGTGAATCCCGATATCGTGCGCCTGATCAGCACCAAGAATGAAGAACCCGAATGGATGACCCAATGGCGTCTGTCCGCGTTCCAGCGCTGGGAGCAGATTGAAGAGCCGACATGGGCGATGGTCAGCTATCCCGAGATCGATTTTCAGGATCTCTATTACTATGCCCGCCCCAAAAGCATGATCGAAAAGCCCAAGTCGCTTGACGAGGTCGATCCCAAGCTGTTGGCAACCTACGAAAAGCTGGGCATCCCGCTGAAAGAGCAGATGATCCTTGCCGGTGTCGAAGGGGCGGAGGATTACCAGCCCGAGGGCCGCAAGGTTGCGGTGGATGCGGTGTTTGATTCCGTGTCGCTGGGCACCACTTTCCAAAAGGAGCTGGAAAAGGCAGGCGTGATCTTTTGCTCCATCTCCGAGGCGATCAAGAACCATCCTGAGCTGGTCAAGAAATATCTGGGCACCGTCGTGCCGCCTTCGGATAATTTTTATGCCACGCTGAATTCGGCCGTATTCTCGGATGGCTCTTTTGTCTATGTGCCGCCCGGTGTGCGCTGCCCGATGGAGTTGAGCACCTATTTCCGCATCAATGCCGAGAATACCGGACAGTTCGAGCGGACATTGATCATCGCGGATAAAGGCTCTTACGTGTCCTATCTGGAGGGCTGCACCGCCCCGAAACGGGATGTGGCGCAATTGCATGCGGCTGTTGTGGAGATCATCGTCGAAGAAGATGCAGAGGTGAAATATTCCACTGTCCAGAACTGGTATCCCGGCGATGAGGATGGCAAGGGCGGTATCTATAATTTCGTGACCAAGCGTGCTGATTGCCGGGGTGACCGTGCCAAGGTGATGTGGACGCAAGTGGAGACCGGATCGGCCGTGACGTGGAAATACCCCTCCTGCATCCTGCGCGGGGATGATAGCCAGGGTGAGTTCTATTCCATCGCCATTGCCAATAATTACCAGCAGGCCGATACAGGCACCAAGATGGTGCATCTGGGCAAGAACACCAAATCGCGCATTGTCTCCAAAGGCATCAGCGCGGGGCGGGCGCAGAACACCTATCGCGGCCTTGTGTCGATGCATCCGAAGGCGCAGAACGGGCGCAATTACACGCAATGTGACAGCCTGCTGATCGGCGATAAATGTGGCGCGCATACGGTGCCCTATATTGAGGTGCGCAACAATTCCGCACGGGTCGAGCACGAGGCGACAACATCCAAAGTGGATGATGATCAACTGTTCTACTGCCGCGCGCGCGGGATGGACGAGGAAGAAGCGGTGGCGCTGGTTGTCAACGGTTTCTGCCGCGAGGTGTTGCAGGCCTTGCCGATGGAATTTGCGATGGAAGCACAGCAGCTTGTGGCCATCTCGCTTGAAGGTAGCGTCGGTTAAGGCTGGGGCGGGGGCTGCGGCCCTGCGTGTGGAACATCGGAATGACTGTGGCGGGAACAGACCTGATTGCGACACCGGTTGGCCGGAGCATTGCGGCTGCTGCGGGGCAGCGCCGCAGTGACGGTGTGCGCGCATGACCCGGACAGTGACCCGCCCTGAACTGACATTGCCCGAAGCAGAGGCTGCGATGCTGCGTGCGGCCTATGCCCGGGCCGGGGTGGTGCTGGAATACGGATCAGGTGGATCAACCGTGATGGCGGCCGAGATGGGCAAACCTGTCACCTCGGTTGAAAGCGATCAGGACTGGGCGCAGATGATGCGCGACTGGTTTACGGCTAATCTGCCTGCGGCACAGGTTGATATCATCTGGTCAGATATCGGCCCCACAAAGGAATGGGGGCGACCGGTGGATGATACAAAATGGAAGAGCTTTGCACGCTATCCCCTTGATGTTTGGGATATACCCGGATTGCCGCATCCTGATGTCGTGCTTGTGGATGGACGGTTCCGCATGGGTTGCGCGCTGGCCACGGCCTTTCGGATCAGCCGCCCGATCCCGCTTTACTATGATGATTACACCAATCGCACGCGCCATCACCAGATTGAGACATTTCTGGGCGCACCCACACAGATCGCCGGGCGTATGGCGCGCTTTGACCTGAAACCGATGCCTGTGCCTGCCGATCGGCTGGTGCAGGTGTTCCAAATGATGACACGACCCTGAGCGCGGCTTGGGTCAGGACAGTATGAAAGGACATAAAATGTTGGAAATCAAAAACCTGCACGTCAAACTTGAGGAAGAGGATAAGGTTATCCTGAAAGGGGTTGACCTGAAGATCGAGCCGGGCACCGTGCATGCGATCATGGGGCCGAATGGCTCTGGGAAATCGACATTGTCCTATGTGTTGTCCGGGCGCGGCGGCTATAAGGTGACGGATGGCACAGCAACGCTGGACGATGCCGATATCCTTGATATGGAGCCCGAAGAACGGGCGGCAGCGGGGCTGTTTCTGGCCTTTCAGTATCCTGTGGAAATCCCCGGTGTGGGCAACATGACCTTTCTGCGCACAGCCGTGAATGCACAGCGCAAGGCACGTGGTCAGGATGAAATGAGCGCGGCAGAGTTTCTGAAAGTGATCCGCGCGAAGGCGAAAACCCTGCAGATTGACGCGGATATGTTGAAGCGCCCCGTGAATGTGGGCTTTTCGGGTGGTGAGAAAAAGCGCAACGAGATCCTGCAAATGGCCATGCTGGAGCCGAAGATGTGCATTCTGGATGAAACCGATTCCGGTCTGGATGTGGACGCGATGAAACTGGTATCAGACGGCGTGAACGCGCTGCGCGATGCCGGGCGCTCATTCTTGGTTATTACGCATTATCAACGCCTTCTGGACCATATCAAACCGGATGTCGTTCATATCATGGCTGATGGGCGCATCATCAAATCAGGCGGGCCCGACCTTGCGGTTGAGGTGGAGCAGAACGGCTATGCTGATCTGCTGGCCGAAGCGGAGGCGGTGTGATGGCACGCGCGGAACTGAAGCAGGACGCAACCGCGGCGCGGATTGCCGCGCTGACCATGCCTGAGGGCGGAACATGGGCCACAACCGCGCGCAACGAGGCTTTGGCGCGGTTGCGCGCCATGGGCTTGCCTGCGCGGCGCGATGAGTATTGGAAATACACCCGCGCCGATACGCTGATCCAGCCGGATGCCCCGCCAGCGGCCTTGTTCAGTGGCGACGAACCGCTCGTTTTTGACGGTATTGACCGGCTGAAAATTGTCTTTGTCGATGGTGTGTTTGATGCAGATGCCAGCGATGACCTGACCTTTGAAGGGGTCGAGATTGATCGCCTGCAGACTGCGGCAGCCGCCGATATCCATTGGGCCAAGGATCTGTATGGTCAACTTGAAGCGCGCGGCCAAAAGCCTGTGGCGCGCCCGCTGGCTGCCTTGAATTCGGCCTTTGCCACTGATGGCGTCCTGATCCGTGTAACCGGCACCCCCAGCAAACCGATCAGCCTGATTTATAGCCATAAATCAGAAAGTTCGGATGCGATCCTGCATCATGTCATCAAGGTGGAACCGCAAGCGGAGGTGACCATTCTGGAAAACGGCCCCGCTGCATCACGATTCAGCAAGGTGATGGAGGTTGACGTAGCCGATGGTGCCAAATTCCATCACATCCGCGCGCAGGGCCGTGATCATGAACGGCGCGCCGCCACGCATATCTTTACGCGGCTTGGCACGGAAAGCCTGTTCAAATCCTTCACCCTGACCGTGAATGGCGTGCTGACCCGCAATGAGGCGGTAATTGAATTGACCGGCGACAATGCCGTGGCCCATATCGCGGGTGCGGCCATGGGGGACGGGGCGTTTCATCATGATGATACCGTCTTTATCACCCATGACGCGGTGAATTGCGAAAGCCGTCAGGTCTATAAAAAGGTGTTGCGCAACGGGGCTGTGGGCGTGTTTCAGGGCAAAATCCTTGTCAAGGAAGGCGCGCAAAAGACAGATGGCTACCAGATCAGTCAGGCGCTGCTGCTGGATGGCGACAGCCAGTTTCTGGCCAAGCCGGAACTGGAAATCTATGCCGATGATGTCGCCTGTTCGCATGGCTCCACCACCGGCGCGATTGATCTGGACGCGCTTTATTACCTGCGGTCGCGCGGCGTGCCCAAAAAGGAAGCCACAGACCTGTTGGTGCTGTCCTTTCTGGCCGAAGCCGTGGAAGAGATCGAGGATGAAGCCCTGCGAGAAGAGATCGTCAGCCGTCTGACCGGTTGGCTGGACCGCAGGAGCAGCTGATGCCTGTCACGCGTGACATCATGGCCACTTATCGCGGGCCGGGGCGCGTGCTGTCCCGGCTGCTGGCCGCCGGCACCCGCGAGGACCGTGCCCTGGTCATTCTGGTGGGCGCTTGCGCGGTCATGTTTGTTGCGCAATGGCCACGGCTGTCACGGATGGCGCATCTGACGGGGGAGGACCTGCAGATGTTGCTGGCGGGGTCACTGTTCGGGGTGATGTTCATCCTGCCGCTGGCCCTTTATGCGCTGGCGTGGATCAGCCGCGGGTTCATCTGGATCGCGCGGGGCCGTGCCACAGGATACGGCGCCAGACTGGCCCTGTTCTGGGCCTTGCTGGCCGCAAGCCCTTTATCCTTGCTTTGGGGTCTGGTGGCAGGCTTCATCGGTGAGGGAATAGAATTGACCTTGACCGGAGCCGTCTGGTTGACCGCTTTCGTCTGGTTCTGGATAGCCGGCCTGAAGCAAGCCGGATGGGGAGAACGCGCCGATGACCTTGAATGACCTGACCGCCTTGGTGGTGGACACTTTGCGTGATCCGCGCGCCACCGCCGAGCGGTTGATTGCGCAGGATATCGGCATGCCGACCCTATGGGCGGGCTTGGCTTTGGCGGCGGTGCTGAATGCGCTGCTTGTAGGTGTCAATCTGATGCTGTTTCCCAACGCGGCCTTTCCCTTGCCCGCACTGCTGTTGAACCCGGTGATCTATGCCGTGATGATGGCGGCCGGGCTGGCATTCTCGATTTTTGTGCTGACATGGGTGGGTGGCAAAATGGGCGGGCAGGGGGCGCTGCAGGATGTGGCCGTCTTGCTGATCTGGCTGCAATATCTGCGCCTTGTCGCGCAGCTTGTCCTGCTTGTCCTGACCCTTGTGATCCCGGTTCTGGCGATCATCGCCACATTGGCCGTGGCGCTTTACAGCTTCTGGTTGCTGCTGACCTTTCTGGATGTGGCGCATCGCCTCGGATCGCTGGGCAAAAGCGCGCTGGTGCTTGTCTTCTCGTTTCTTGGCGTCATCTTTGCCCTATCCATGCTGTTGACGCTGATTGGCGTCCCCACCCCCGAGATGAGTTGATTTATGCTTGATGTCGAAAAGATCCGCGCCGATTTTCCGATCCTGTCACGGCAGGTGAACGGGAAACCGCTGGTCTATCTGGATAATGGTGCCTCGGCGCAGAAGCCTCAGGTGGTGATTGATGCGATCACACAGGCCTATTCCCAGGAATATGCCAATGTGCATCGCGGTCTGCATTACCTGTCCAATCTGGCCACGGATAATTACGAACGTGTGCGCGGGATCGTGGCGCGCTTTCTGGGGGCTGCATCGGAGGAGGAGATCATCTTCAATTCCGGCACCACCGAGGGCATCAATATGGTGGCCTATGGCTGGGCCATGCCGCGTATGGAGCCGGGTGACGAGATCATCCTGAGCATCATGGAGCATCACGCCAATATCGTGCCGTGGCATTTCCTGCGGGAACGTCAGGGTGTGGTTATCAAATGGGTTGATGTGGACAGCACAGGCGCGCTGGACCCCGCCCGCGTGCTGGAGGCGATCACCCCGCGTACCAAACTGATTGCGATCACGCATGTGTCGAATGTGCTGGGCACCGTGGTCGATGTCAAAACGATCTGCAAGGGTGCGCACGCCCGCGGCGTGCCGGTTCTGGTCGATGGATCGCAAGCGGCGGTGCATATGCCGGTGAATGTGCAGGATATCGGCTGCGATTTCTATGCCGTGACAGGGCATAAACTTTATGGCCCCTCAGGGTCCGGTGCGATCTATGTCCGCCAAGAGCGTATGGCCGAAATGCGCCCCTTCATCGGCGGCGGTGACATGATCCGCGAGGTGACGCGCGACACGGTAACCTATAATGATCCGCCCATGAAATTCGAGGCAGGCACGCCGGGCATTGTGCAGACCATCGGTCTGGGTGTGGCGCTTGAGTATATGATGGGTCTGGGCATGGAAAACATTGCCGCCCATGAGGCGCATTTGCGCGATTATGCCCGGATGCGGCTGGACGGATTGAACTGGATCTCGGTGCAGGGGACAACGCCCGACAAGGCGGCGATTTTCTCATTCACCATGCAGGGCGCGGCCCATGCGCATGACATCTCGACAATTCTGGACAAAAAAGGCGTGGCCGTCCGTGCGGGGCAGCATTGCACAGGTCCGTTGATGGAACATCTGGGGCTAAACGCAACCTGTCGCGCCTCTTTTGGTGTCTATAACACTGAATCCGAGGTCGATGTGCTGATTGACGCATTGGAACTGGCGCATGAGTTATTCGCCTGACACCGCAATCAAAACGGCATCTTTGCGCGCCAAATAGCGGTTGCGGGCGCGCGCAGATTATCCTATGCCAGCCCCAGATGCACCCGTAGCTCAGCTGGATAGAGCGCTGCCCTCCGAAGGCAGAGGCCACAGGTTCGAATCCTGTCGGGTGCACCAACAACAGATCCCCAAGACATTATGCCAGCCCGAGCCGCGATAACGGTTGCGGATTTTACTAGGTATCCTGCGCAACCTTGCCGTTGCGTTGATGGATCGTCAATCGCCGTTGAT
>JBLRWJ010000059.1:0-15803 GCA_047921315.1 Rhodobacterales bacterium
TAGCGGCAATGCCGCGGAGTCCGTCGAATGCAGGTATATTATCTGCGGAGCGAACACTGCTCGGGGCAATCAATGCATTAAACCTAAACGAACTAATTAACAAAAAACGTCTTTGAGTGGGTCGCCGCGCATAAATCCTATGCGCGGCGAAGCTAAGCCATCAGTTGGTCGGGTCAAGGCCCGCGCTGCCGGCCGCTGCAGTGGCGGGTTTCGGGGCCGCTGTGCTGCCTTTGGGGGTCAGCGGATCGTCCTGACGCTGGACAGATCCTTCGAAATGCGCACCGCTTTCGATCGCGATGGTTTTGTGGATGATGTCGCCCTCGACGCGGGCTGTCGATGTCAGACGCACCTTCAGACCGCGCACGCGTCCGACAATACGGCCATTGATGACAACATCATCGGCCACAACCTCGCCCTTGATGGTGGCGCTTTCGCCGATGGTCAGCAGATGGGCGCGGATATCGCCGTCAACCGACCCTTCAACCTGAATGTCCCCGGTTGTTTTCAGATTGCCGGTGATGTGCAGATCAGCCGACAGGACCGAGGCAGGCGGCTTTGGCTTTGGCGCGCTGCTTTTGAAATCGGAGGGCGCTGAGGCCGAAGTTTCCGGCATTGTCGGTTTTGGTGCTTCGGGCGTTTTGGGGCCCGGCTCGTTGATTTTGCTCTTAGAAAACATCGTTTGCAGCCTTGATATAGATCATTGGATTGACGGCTTGTCCGCCCACGCGCACTTCGTAATGCAGATGGGGGCCTGTCACACGCCCAGACGCTCCCATATCACCGATACGATCCCCGCGCGATACCCTTTGTCCGACGTTCACGTTAATTTTCGACAAATGGGCGAAACGGGTCTCGATTCCGAACTCATGTTTGATCTTGACCAGACGCCCATAGCCCGATTGCCATCCGGCATAGGTGACAACGCCGTCACCTGTTGCATAAAGCGGCGTTCCGACCGGGCCTGCAAAATCAACACCCTCATGCATGCGCCGCCCCCCTGTCTTGGGGTCGCGCCGTTGTCCGAAGCCGCTGGTAAAGCGGTAGCCGGATTTCACCGGGGTGGCAAAGGGGGCTTTCTCCGCAGCGATCCGGTAGATGTTCAGCGCATCCATCTGCTGCAGGATGCGGTTGGCGCGTTCCGTATCGGGGGTTATCCTGTCATCGCCACGGCTGGAAAAGCTGAGCGGGGTCAACGGCCCCCCCTGGCCGGAATATCCTTGGCGCACCTGTCTGATGATCGTGTCGGTGTTCAGACCAGCCGAGCGGAACATCTTGTCCAATGGCTTGACCGACACGGTCATCGCCTCTTCCAACTGGCGGAAAATCTGGTCATTCTGGTCCTGCATCAGCCGGATTTCAAAGGCCATCTCTTCGGCGCGGTTCAGCGCGTCCTCGGCATCGGCGCGCACGCTGTCGCGTTCGGCTGCGGTTTCGACCAAAGCGGTCGAGAGGAAATCAATCGCCTCGCTGGCGGCGGTGCCTGCGGCCATCACCTGACCTGCGCCATCGCTGCCCTCTTCGATCTGGGCCTTCAGGGCAATCAGTTCAAGGCGGGCGGCCTCCCGCTCGCGCATGGTGCGGCGCAATGTGCTCTGGATCACTTCGATCCCGGTTTCCATTTCGCGGCGGCGGGTTTCGGATTGCAGCAATTGTGACTGCATGACGGAAATCTGTTCAAGCGCGGAATTGAACCGCTCTTGCGCGGCCAACGCCTCGGCGGCGCGGGCATCACGTTCGCCTGATAACACATTGAGGCGCATTTCATAGGTGCGCTGGTCCCGTTTCGCCTGATCGCGGAAATTGCCCGATCCGATACTGTCCATCAGCAGGATCGCCGTTGCGATGATCGCCCATGCCACAACAAGCGCGCCACCTGAAAAGGCAATCATCTGTGTTGCAGGTTTTAGCCGGATGAACCGTGTGTCTGTGTCTGATCGCAGAAACAGCCGTCGTTCCGGGAACCAACGCTCAAGTGTTGCATCGATCCGGATTGCCAGTCTTGTCCTCACAAATCTGTCCCTTGCTTGCGTCCCCACCAAGGCGGCAACGTCCCAAGACAGCCGGCCCCCTGGTCGGTCGTAACCAGCGCGGGTCCAAGGGGCAAGCCGTTTGCGGCAACATTGTGCAAATGTGGGGAAATGCCCATGGTTCTGGCAGAAACCCGCCGATTCCGTGGGCGGCGCAAATGTTATCCTGCGGGCCTGTCAGGCATGGGGTTTGGCCGCATCGGAGGGTGGGTCTTCGGTCAAGGGCCAGTAAAAATCCGGAGGCAATCCGGCTTCGGCGCGCTTTTCCGCGTTGAAGGGTGGTTTCAGCAAGCCGTGGAAATAGCGCCGGACCAGACCATGAAACACATCTTTCGGGTCAAGATCATGCCGCCCGCAGAGAAAATGGAACCATTTTGATCCATAGGCGACATGGCTGACCTCTTCGGCGTAAATCACCTCCAGCGCGTCAACGGTGGCCGTATCGCCTGCTTTCTGGAACAGGGCGATCATGCCGGGGGTCACATCCAGACCACGCGCCTCCAGAACCATGGGAACAACGGCCAGCCGCCCCATCAGATCGGTCGCGGTATCAGAGGCGGCACGCCACATGCCTGCATGGGCAGGCAAGGCCCCGTAATGGCTGCCCTGTGCTTCAAGACAGTCGCATATCAGATTGAAATGCTTGGATTCCTCATCCGCTGCCTTGACCCAGTCATCATAGAATCCCAGCGGCATGGGTACATCGGTAAAGCGTGCGATGATATCCCAATGCAGATCAACCGCGTTCAGTTCGATATGTGCCACGGCATGCAGCATGGCGATGCGGCCTTGCACGCTGCCCGGTTTGCGCCGGGGCACCTCGCGCGGGTCCAGCAAAACAGGATGCGCCGGGCGCGCGGGGTGCTCCGGCGGGTGGGCGGTGCCGATGGCCAAAGGGGTGCCCGCCGCGCGTGCCGCATGCCATGTGGCGGCATGGGTGTGGGACAGCGCTGTTTTGGCACGGCCATCCGCCGTGCCAAGCACTTGTGCGGCCATTGCTGCCAAGGTCAATTCAGTCATCGGTGCTGGACCTCTGGCAGGGTATCAAAGGGCTTTGGCCGCTGCCAGCACCTCTTCGGCATGGCCGGGCACCTTGACTTTGGCCCAGACCTTGGCGATGCGCCCTTCACCGTCAATCAGAAACGTGCTACGTTCGATGCCCATGAATTTTTTGCCATACATGTTCTTTTCTTTCCACACACCGTAATCCTCGCAGGTCGTACCGTCTGCATCCGACAAAAGCGGCGCGCGCAGGCTGTGTTTGTCGCGGAATTTGTCATGGCTGGCGATGCCCTCTTTGGAGATGCCAAAGACCTGCACACCCGCTGCGGTAAACTGGTCCAGCAGGGCAGAGAAATCCTTGTTTTCGGTGGTGCAACCCGGTGTGTCATCGCGGGGATAGAAAAACAGCACCACCGGCGCGGGGCGCAGGGCGGACAGGGTGACAGAGCCGCCGCCATCACGAGGCAGGGTAAAATCCGGGGCGGTTTCGGAAGGTGCGGGCATCATTTGTCCTCAGGTTGATGAAAAAGTGAGTTTTATATTAGCTAAGGACAGGCGACAATAAAGCAAGGCAAGGAAGGGTTTTATCATAAAGATCGGGTAGGGTCCGGCTTGACCCTGTCGGCAGGGGGCGCAGAGCACGGGACCGGACAGGCGCGTTCCCACAGACCTGCCGCAACAGACCTGCCGCAACAGACCCGCGGCAACAGGCCCGCGGCAGATTATCCGGGCAGATATGCGCGGCAGCAAAGAAACAGGCAGATCAAGGCGTTATGACTTCAGAGCCATCAAAGGGACCAGATGGGCAGGCCACGGCCGCGCCATCGCCGCAAAGCGTAGCACGCCGCAAAAAGCGCGCGCCGCGTCCGGTGGTCCGGTCGATGATCTGGTCTGCGGTCTGGACCATTGCGGTGCTGGCCATTATCGGCGGCACGGTTCTGGCGGCTGCCTTATGGGTGCCGGGCCGCACGATCGCAGCCCCTGAGTGGATGCGCGACCGGATCGAGGCGCGGATCACCGAAAGCCTGCCCGGTATAGAGATTGTCTTTAGCGATCTGACCCTGCTGGTCGAGGATGGCTGGTCGCCCCGCATCAGGCTGCACGATGTCGCGCTGAACGAGGTCGGTGGCAACCCTGTCATGACCTTGGGCGATCTGGAGGCGGGCCTGTCGGGCGAGGCGTTGTTGCGCGGCAAGCTGGAACCGGGGCGGTTGCGGGTATCGGGCGCCCGTCTGGCGCTGCGGCGGATGGCGGATGGCAGCTTTGATCTGGCCTTTGGCGATGCGTTGCCCCCGATTGAACGCGCGCCCAATCCGGCCGCCTTGCTTGAGGGGCTGGACCGTATCTTGAACCAGCCCCGCTTTGCCGGGTTGCAACTGATTGACGCCGATAATCTGGGCCTGCGCTATGAGGATGCGCGCACGGGTCGCGCATGGCAGGTGGATGGCGGGCGGGTCGAATTACGCCGCAACGGCGATAGCCTGTCGTTGCGTGGGGATGTGGCTTTGCTGTCGGGCTATGATTACGCCACCTCACTCAGCCTGAGCTATGTGGGGCAACTGGGCAGCCCGGCGGCACAGATCGGGGTGAATTTCGAGGATATGACCGCCTCGGATCTGGCCAGCCAGTCCAGCGCGCTTGCGTGGCTGGGGGTCGTGCGCGCGCCGATTTCCGGGGCGATGCGCTTGTCTGTGGACAGTGCCGGCGTGCTGGGACCGCTGAGCGTGGCGCTACAGATCGGCGCAGGGGTGGTGCAGCCAAACGATCAGGCCGCGCCGGTCCCGTTTGACGCGGCGCGCGCCTATATGACCTTTTCGCCGCAAACGGGGCGGTTGCAGTTTGATGACCTCTCGGTGCGCAGTAAATGGGTCAGCGCCCGCGCCGAGGGCCGCGCCACCATTGAAGATACCAGTGACGGCTGGCCAGCCAGCCTGTTGGGCCAGTTCCGCATCACCGATATCACCGCCAATCCCGCAGATCTCTATGACACCCCGATCCAGCTTGAAGAGGCATTGCTGGATTTCCGGCTGAAGCTGGACCCCTTTGAGGTAACTCTTGGTCAGTTGACCCTTTTTGATCGCGGGCGGCGCCTGTTGCTGGATGGCCGCGTGGCCGCAACCCCCTTGGGGTGGGATCTGGCGGTCAATGGCAGCATGGATGCGGTGCTGCCCGAACGGGTACTGGAGATCTGGCCTGAAGATCTGGTGCCCAATACGCGCAACTGGGTGGCTGACAATATCCACAGCGCGCGGCTGCAGGATCTGCAGCTTGGCTACAGGCGCGCGCCGGACGGCACGGACAAGCTGCATCTGGCCTTTGCCTTTGACAGGGCAAATGTCACCTATGCGCGCGCCATGCCGTTGTTGACCGATGCGGCGGGGCAGGCCAGCCTGACGGATCGCCGCTTTGTGGTCAGCGCCACGCAAGGAAGGGTGACCCCGCCGCAGGGTGGCAGCCTTGATATGGGGGGGACCAGTTTCATCATACCGGATATCCGTATCCGTCCTACCCCTGCGCAGGTCAGGCTGGCGGCATCGGGCAGTATCACGGCCACGCTCGCGATGCTGGATAGCCCCAATCTGCGGTTTCTGACAAAGGCCGGGCGCAAGGTTGATCTGGCCCAAGGGCAGGCCGAGGTGACGGCGCTGATTGATCTGCCGCTCAAGCCGCAGCTGGGCGCGGATGAGTTGCGCTTTGCCGCCAGCGCCCGTTTGCGCGATGTGGTCAGTGATGCGATCATCCCGGACCGTGTGCTGCGCGCCGCTGCGATGGAGGTGAAAGCCGATAGCGACACGCTCAGTATTGGCGGGGCGGGGCGTGTCGGTATTGTGCCCTTTGATGCAGTCTGGAGCACGCGTTTGCGTGACAACAGCGCTGGCGAAAGTCAGGTGGCCGGTGCGGTGACCCTGTCGCAGGCCTTTGCCGAGGAATTCGGTCTGGGTCTGCCAAGCGGAACCTTCAGCGGCGCGGGGCAGGGCCAGTTGGTGCTGGCTCTGGAGCAAGACCGCGCGCCCCGCTTTCGCCTGACATCAGATATGGACGGGCTGGGCCTGTCGGTGCCGCAACTGGGGTGGTCGCTCTCTCCGTCGGGGCGCGGCACGCTGGAGGTGGCAGGCACGTTGGGCAGCCCTGTGGCGGTCAATCGCATCATGCTTGAGGCGCCGGGCCTGTCCCTGTCAGGCGCGCTGGATCTGACGGCGGCAGGGCAGTTGGCCACGGCCCGGTTCAGCCGGGTGCGGGCAGGGGGCTGGCTGGATGCCCCGGTGACATTGACGGGGCGCGGGGCCGGACAGCCCTTCGGCATCAGCATCAATGGCGGCCGCATTGACCTGCGCAACAATGTGCTGACAGAGGCGGCGGGCGGCGGCGGGCAGGCGGGCGGGCCGCTTAGTCTGGCGCTGGACCGGCTGGTGATTACCGACAGTATCGCGCTGACAGGGTTTCGTGGTGAGTTTGCCAATGCCAACCGGCTTGACGGGCTGTTTACAGCCCGCGTGAACGATCAGGCCCCGATCCGGGGCCGGATTGTGCCGATGAACGGGCGCAGCGGCCTGCGGATTCAGGCCGATAACGCGGGTCAGGTGATCGCGGCGGCTGGGTTGCTGCGTCAGGCGCGTGATGGTGTGCTGGACTTGACCTTGCGCCCGGTCGGCGCGGCGGGCACATTCGACGGGCAGTTGACTATCTCGAACTTCCGCGTGCGCGACGCTCCGGCCATGGCGGCATTGATCAATGCTGTCAGCGTGGTTGGCCTGCTGGATCAGATGAACGGTGCCGGTCTGCATTTTTCCGAGGTGGAGGCGCGGTTCAGGCTGACGCCGCAACAACTGGTGGTCAGCGAGGCCTCGGCCGTGGGGGCATCTGTAGGCGTGTCGATGGATGGCTATTATGACCTGACAGGCCAGCAGATGGATTTTCAGGGCGTGTTCTCGCCCGTCTATATGCTCAACGGGATCGGATCGCTGTTGACCCGCAAAGGCGAAGGGGTGATCGGCTTCACCTATACGTTGCGCGGTGCGCCGGATGCGCCGCGTGTGCAGGTGAACCCGCTTTCGGCGCTGGCCCCCGCCATGTTCCGCGAGATTTTCCGCCGCCCGCCACCCGAACTGACACAATAGCGCGTCACGCGATCATCTTGTCCGGTTGCAGCCCCGCAGCCGCCGCCTTATCTGGGCGCGGAACATGAGGCGCAACATGGCGCAGATTCTGAGGTTTTGATGCAGCTGTCAGATTTTGATTTCGACCTGCCCGAGGCGCTGATTGCCACGCGCCCGGTCAAACCACGCAGTGCCGCGCGGTTGTTGGTGGCGGATGGTGACACGCTGCATGATGCCCATGTGCGCGATCTGACAGCGTGGTTGCGCCCCGGTGACCGGCTGGTGCTGAACGATACCCGCGTGATTCCGGCGCGGCTCAGCGGCCTGCGCCACCGTTCGGGCGCTGCGGGCGACACCTCCGCGCGGATCGAGGTGACCTTGCTGGAACCCCGCGTGCTGGACCCCCGCGCACAGGGCCAATGGTCTGCGCTGATCAAGCCGTTGAAAAAGGTGCAGATCGGCGAGAGCATTGTGTTCTCGGACAGGCTGAGCGCCACATTGATCGCGCGCGAGGATGGGCAGGGCCTTGTGTCGTTCAACCTGACGGGTGATGATTTTGACGCGGCGCTGGCGCAGGCCGGGGCGATGCCCTTGCCGCCCTATATCGCCTCGCGCCGTGCGGCAGATGCGCAGGACAAGGAAGATTATCAGACCGTCTGGGCCAGACATGCCGGCGCTGTGGCCGCACCCACCGCATCGCTGCATTTCGATGCGCCGCTTCTGGCTGCCTTGGCGGCGATGGGGGTGCAGACCAGCCATGTCACCTTGCATGTCGGGGCGGGGACGTTCCTGCCGGTCAAGGTCGAGGATGTCACGACCCACCGGATGCATGCGGAATGGGGCGAGGTCAGCGCCATGGCCGCCGCCGAGATTGCCGCGACACGCGCCGCAGGCGGGCGTATCATCCCCGTGGGCACCACCGCCCTGCGCCTGATCGAAACCGCCGCACGCGCCACTGGCGACATCGCACCATGGTCAGGCAAGACCGACATATTCATCTATCCCGGCTTCGCCTTTCGGGTGACAGACGCGTTGATGACCAATTTCCATCTGCCCAAATCCACCCTGATGATGCTGGTCTCGGCCTTGATGGGGCAGGATAGTATCAAGCGGATCTATGCCCATGCGATAGCATCCCACTACAGGTTTTTCTCCTACGGGGATGCGTCACTGTTGATCCCGCCGCGCTGACATGACAAGCGGGGGCTGACACGTTATCCCCGGGGCATCTGAGCCGCATGCGTCCGTGACAAAACGGGCGCGGCCCCGTTACCATATCTTCATATATCCGTGGCAAGTCCTGCGGCGCTGCCAAGGAGGCCTTTCATGCTCAAATTTCTGTCCAGTGCCTGGGCACTCCTTCTTGGTATGATGCTTTTGATGATCGGCAACGGCCTTCAGGGCACCCTGCTGGGCGTGCGCGGCGAGATGGAGGGGTTCTCGACCTTCGAGATGTCGATGATCATGTCGGCCTATTTCGTGGGCTTTCTGGGCGGCTCGAAGCTGGCACCGGAAATGATTCGCCGTGTCGGGCATGTACGGGTCTTTGCGGCGCTTGGCTCGCTGATCTCGGCGGTGCTGATTCTGTATCCCAGCCTGCCCAACCCTTATGTCTGGATGGCCTGCCGCGTCATCATCGGCTTTTGTTTCTGCGGGGTCTATGTGACGGCGGAAAGCTGGCTGAACAATGCCGCCACCAATGAGACGCGGGGGCAGGCGCTATCGCTTTATATGCTGGTGCAGGTGGGTGGCATCATGATCGCGCAGGGGTTGCTTCTGGTGGCCGATCCGGGCGGGTTCATCCTGTTTGTGATCCCTTCGGTGCTGGTATCCATCGCCTTTGCGCCGATCCTGCTATCGGTCACGCCCACACCCGCTTTCGAGACCACCAAACCGATGAGCTTGCGCACCCTGTTCAAGGTGTCGCCGCTTGGCTGCACGGGGATGTTCTTGCTGGGCGGGGTCTTTGCCGCGCAATTCGGCATGGCGGCGGTCTATGGCGCGCGCACCGGGCTGAGCATTCCGCAGATCTCGCTCTTCGTGACGGCCTTCTATCTGGGGGCCACGGTGCTGCAATTCCCGCTGGGCTGGCTGTCAGACCGGATGGATCGCCGGATGCTGATCCTTGTCACGGCCGCCATGGGCGGTATCGGCGCGTTGTTGGGGATGGCGGCGGGCACGTCCTTTCCCATCTTGCTGGCGGCGGCGTTTCTGGTGGGGGGGACCAGCAATCCGCTCTATTCCCTGCTGATCGCCTATACCAATGATTTTCTTGACCGCGATGATATGGCCTCGGCCTCTGGCGGGATGCTGTTCATCAACGGGTTGGGGGCGATTGCCGGGCCGTTGATCACAGGCTGGATGATGGGGCTGTTCGGCTCTCCGGGGTATTTCCTGTTCATCGCGATTCTGATGATCGCATTGGCGATATATGCGGCCTACCGGATGACGCAGCGTGCCGCACCGCCAGTATCCGAAACCGCCGCCTATACCCCGATTTCCCCAACCGCCACATCCGTTGCGCTGGATGTTGCGCGGGAATACGCTAATAGCACAGCCGATGCAGAACAAGAGCGTGGCAAATCGGCCTGATACCGCAATCATCAGATTGTATGTCGAACCTGTTGTAATTATTTATTGGTCAACAGGGGCTTTGACCGGCTACGCTGAACAGGTGGCGGGCATTGGGCGAGGAGGTTTGCCATGGTGGATGCGGATAAAGTTCTGTCTTTCTGGTTGGATGAGGTTGGTCCAAAGGACTGGTATGCAACCGATGATGCCTTGGATAGCCGGATCCGTGACCTGTTCCTGACCACATGGTCAGAGGCGACCGAAGGCGCGCTTGGCCTGTGGCTGACCTATCCCAGAGGCGCTTTGGCCTATATCATCCTGACCGATCAGTTCCCGCGCAATATGTTTCGCGGGTCCGCACGCGCCTTTGAAACCGATGCCAATGCGCTTGCGGCGGCGAAAATCTCGATTGATCGCAAATGGGATCTGCGGATCGCAGAGCCGGCACGGCAGTTTTTCTATCTGCCTTTGATGCATTCGGAAAACCTGTGTGATCAGGAACGCTGCGTGCGCCTGATGCATGAACGTATGCCCGAAACCGGCGCGTCCAATCTGCTGCATGCCAAGGCGCATCGCGAGGTGATCCGCCTTTTCGGGCGTTTCCCCTATCGCAATGATGCGCTGTCGCGCCCCTTTACAGCGCCGGAGCGCGATTATGTCGCCGATGGCGGCTATGGTGAGACGGTCCGCCAGCTTCAGGCGGTCTGACGTTGGGATGTCCGCCTGTGACAGGTCAGACCATGGCCGTGGGAATGTCGCGTTGATGCGTGTCCAAAATTAGTTTAGCGTCAAACTAATTTTGGAATCGGAGGGGCGCATGTCTGCCAAAGCATTTGATCTGATCGTGATCGGGGCCGGACCCGGTGGTTATGTTGCCGCGATCAGGGCGGCGCAGCTTGGCCTCAAGGTTGTGATTGTCGAGCGTGAAAACCTTGGCGGTATCTGCCTGAACTGGGGCTGCATCCCGACCAAGGCGATGCTGCGATCCTCTGAAGTGTTCCACTTGATGCACCGCGCCGCGGAATTCGGGCTGGGCGCCGATAACATCACCTATGATCTGGATGCGGTTGTCAAACGCTCGCGCGGGGTGGCCAAACAATTGTCATCCGGCATCGGCCATCTGATGAAAAAGAACAAGATCACCGTGGTGATGGGGCAGGCGACAATCACCGCCCCCGGACAAGTCAGTGTCAAAACCGACAAAGGCAGCGAAGATCTGAGCGCGCCGCATATCGTGCTGGCCACAGGGGCGCGCGCGCGCGAGCTGCCGGGGCTTGAGGCGGATGGTGACCGGGTCTGGTCCTACCGCCATGCGCTGGTGCCGCCGCATATGCCGAAAAAGCTGCTGGTGATCGGATCAGGCGCTATTGGCATCGAATTTGCCAGCTTTTACAACACATTGGGCGCAGAAACCACCGTGGTTGAGGTGATGGACCGTATCCTGCCGGTCGAAGATGAAGAGATCGCGGTCTTTGCGCGCAAAGCGTTTCAAAAGCAGGGCATTACGATCAAGGAAAAATCCGTGGTCAAGCAGCTAGACCGCAGCAAGGACAGCGTCACCGCCCATATCGAAACCGGCGGCAAGGTTGAGAAACAGACCTTTGACACCGTGATTTCCGCTGTTGGCATCGTTGGCAATACCGAAGGGTTGGGGCTGGAGGATCTGGGCGTTACCATTGATCGCACCCATGTCGTGACAGATGAATATTGCCGCACTGGGGTAGAGGGTCTTTATGCCATTGGCGATCTCGCAGGCGCACCGTGGCTGGCGCATAAGGCCAGCCATGAGGGCGTGATGGTGGCAGAACTGATCGCAGGCCAGCACCCGCATCCCGTCAAACCCGAAAGCATCGCAGGCTGCACCTATTGCCACCCCCAGATCGCCAGCGTCGGGTTGACCGAAGCAAAGGCCAAAGCCGCAGGCTATGACATCAAGGTGGGCCGCTTCCCCTTTATCGGCAACGGCAAGGCGATCGCGCTGGGTGAGGCGGAGGGTATCGTCAAAACCATATTCGACGCCAAAACAGGCGAGCTGTTGGGCGCGCATATGGTTGGCGCGGAAGTGACCGAGCTGATTCAGGGCTATGTCATCGGGCGCACGTTGGAAACCACGGAAGAAGACCTGATGAACACGGTTTTCCCACATCCGACCCTGTCCGAGATGATGCATGAATCCGTGCTTGATGCCTATGGGCGCGCACTGCATTTCTGAAAACACAGGCCGAGGCATAAAAAAGCGCCCCTCGCAGGGCGCTTTTCATTTGTGCCATGCGGCAAATGCCAAGGTCAGCGCGTCACCGCGCCCCCGGCTGCGGCCCAGTGATGCAATCCGCCAAGGTTGTGCATCTCGCCATAGCCCAGTTTTTTCAGAATATTCATCGCCATGCCCGATCTGGCCCCGGAGGCGCAGTAAAGCGCGATTGGCTTGGCACCCGATAGCCGCTTGTCAAAATCGGGATGGCGCGGATCAGCCATCATGGGCAGGCGCATCAGCGGGATATGCAGCGCCCCTTTGGCGCGGCCTGATCTTTCAACCTCGCCGTGATCGCGCACATCGATCAGCACCATGTCACCTGCGGCGACGCGGGCAATCGCATCCTGAACGGGAAGGGCGGGGGCGGTCTGACGTTTGAAACCGAACATGGGCATGTCCTTTTTGGGATCGCAGGGGGGCGCGCATGGCCGTGAAAACCGATGCGCTCTTTCCAGGATAGCTAGCTTATAAATTCCAAAAATGGAATACATAAAATGACAGCCCAAGGCAAACATCACGGACATGCTCAAGATTTGGTCAACATCCCTGCGGATCAATCGGCTTGTTATACACTCTTATTTCTGATGTTCTTGACTTGTTCTTAACTTGGCATTGGAGACTCGGTCGCGCTCCACTATCTATAGCTGGCTGAACGGGGGCATTCATGGCTGATCTGAAAAAAATCGAAGTGCGCGGTGCGCGGGAACACAACCTCAAGAATATCGACGTGGATATTCCGCGCGACCAACTGGTGGTGATTACCGGCCTGTCAGGGTCCGGCAAATCCAGTCTGGCCTTCGATACGATCTATGCAGAAGGGCAGCGGCGCTATGTCGAAAGCCTGTCCGCCTATGCGCGCCAGTTCCTGGATATGATGCAAAAACCCGATGTGGACCATATCAGCGGCCTGTCGCCCGCCATTTCGATTGAACAAAAAACCACCAGCAAAAACCCCCGCTCCACCGTGGGCACCGTCACCGAGATTTACGATTATATGCGCCTGCTGTTTGCGCGGGTGGGCACCCCCTACAGCCCCGCCACGGGCCTGCCGATCGAGGCGCAGCAGGTGCAGGATATGGTGGATCGCGTGATGGCCTTGCCAGAGGATACGCGCGCTTATCTGCTGGCCCCCATCATCCGCGATCGCAAAGGTGAATACCGCAAAGAGTTTCTGGAACTGCGCAAACAGGGTTTCCAACGCGTCAAGGTCGATGGGGAATTCTACGAATTGGATGAGCCGCCGACGCTGGACAAGAAATTCCGCCATGACATCGATGTGGTTGTGGACCGTCTGGTTGTCAGGCCGGGGCTGGAAACGCGGCTGGCCGATAGTTTCCGCACCGCACTTGATCTGGCTGACGGCATTGCCGTTCTGGAAATCGTGCCGCCCGCAGGTCAGACCAGCGAGGAGGGCGCGCCAGCGCCCGAGGAGCCGCAGCGCATGACATTTTCGGAAAAATTTGCCTGTCCGGTCAGTGGCTTCACCATCCCCGAGATCGAGCCGCGGCTGTTTTCTTTCAACGCACCTTTTGGCGCTTGCCCCTCATGTGATGGTCTGGGGGTCGAGCTGTTTTTTGATGAACGCCTTGTGGTGCCGGATCAGAACCTCAAGATCAGCGATGGTGCACTGGCCCCATGGCGCAAGGGCAAAAGCCCCTATTTCCTCCAGACGATCGAGGCGATTGCGAAACATTACGAATTTGACAAGAAAGCCAAATGGAAAGACCTGCCCGCCCATGTGCAACAGGTCTTTCTGCACGGGTCGGCGGGCGAGGAGATCGCCTTTCGCTATGATGAAGGCGGCCGCGTCTATCAGGTCAGCCGCGTGTTCGAGGGGGTGATCCCCAATATGGAGCGGCGCTACCGCGAAACCGATAGCGCATGGATCCGCGAGGAATTCGAGCGGTATCAGAACAACCGCGCCTGTGGTGATTGCGGTGGCTATCGCCTCCGGCCCGAGGCTTTGGCGGTGCGGATCGCGGGGCTGCATGTGGGGCAGGTGGTGCAGATGTCGATCCGCGAGGCCTTTGACTGGTG
Organism: Rhodobacterales bacterium; assembly: GCA_047921315.1. Lineage (GTDB taxonomy): Bacteria > Pseudomonadota > Alphaproteobacteria > Rhodobacterales > Rhodobacteraceae > Seohaeicola. The sequence goes on from JBLRWJ010000059.1 coordinate 13,989, forward strand.
CCAGACAGTGCCTGACCATCTGAGCCCCCAAAAGAACGAGATCGCCCGCGCTATCCTCAAGGAAATCCGCGAGCGTTTGGGATTTTTGAACAATGTGGGGCTGGAATATCTGACTCTCAGCCGCAATGCGGGCACGCTATCGGGCGGCGAAAGTCAGCGTATCCGGCTGGCCAGCCAGATCGGCAGCGGCTTGACCGGTGTGCTTTATGTGCTGGATGAACCCAGCATCGGCTTGCACCAGCGCGACAATGACCGCCTTTTGGGCACGCTGAAAAACCTGCGTGATCAGGGCAATACCGTGATCGTAGTCGAACATGACGAAGAGGCGATCCGCCTTGCCGATTACGTCTTTGACATCGGTCCGGGGGCGGGGGTGCATGGCGGGCAGGTGGTATCGCATGGCACGCCGGAACATATCATCGCCGATCCGGCCAGTCTGACCGGGCAATATCTGTCAGGGGCGCGCAAGATTCCGGTGCCCGCGACCCGCCGCAAGGGCAACAAGAAAAAGGTCACCGTGGTCAAGGCCAGCGGCAATAACCTGCATGATCTGACGGTGGATTTTCCGCTGGGCAAGTTTGTTTGCGTGACAGGTGTATCGGGGGGCGGGAAATCTACCCTGACCATCGAGACCTTGTTCAAAACCGCCTCGATGGCGCTGAACGGCGCGCGCCAGACGCCCGCTCCATGCGAGACGATCAAAGGGCTGGAACATCTGGACAAGGTGATCGACATTGACCAGCGCCCCATTGGCCGCACCCCGCGCTCCAATCCGGCCACCTATACCGGGGCCTTTACGCCCATTCGTGACTGGTTCGCAGGCCTGCCCGAATCCAAGGCGCGCGGCTACAAGCCCGGCCGCTTCAGCTTCAATGTCAAAGGCGGGCGGTGTGAGGCATGTCAGGGCGACGGGGTCATCAAGATCGAGATGCATTTCCTGCCCGATGTCTATGTTGAATGCGAAACCTGCAAGGGCGCACGCTATAACCGCGAAACTTTGGAGGTCCGCTTCAAAGGCAAAAGCATCGCCGATGTGCTGGATATGACGGTGGAAGACGCGCAGGAATTTTTCAAGGCGGTGCCCAGTATCCGCGAAAAGATGGATGCGCTGATGCGGGTTGGCCTTGGCTATATCAAGGTGGGCCAGCAGGCCACAACGCTGTCGGGCGGTGAGGCGCAGCGCGTCAAGCTGTCCAAGGAACTGGCCAAACGCTCTACCGGGCGCACGCTGTATATTCTGGATGAACCGACGACAGGGCTGCATTTTGAAGATGTGCGCAAATTGCTCGAAGTGCTGCATGAACTGGTCGATCAGGGCAATTCGGTCGTGGTGATCGAACATAACCTTGATGTGGTCAAAACCGCGGATTGGATCATTGATATCGGTCCCGAAGGCGGCGATGGCGGCGGGGAACTTGTGGCGGTGGGCACGCCTGAACAGGTGGCCGAAGAACCGCGCAGCCACACGGGGCATTACCTCAAGCCGATGCTGGCCGCCGCCCGCGTTGCGGCCGAGTAGGGCAGATGCGGCTGGGTCTGGCCCTTGGCACGGGTGGCGCGCGCGGCTGGGCGCATGTGGGTGTGCTGCAGGGGCTGCGCGATATGGGCATCCGCCCCGATGTCGTGGCAGGCACGTCCATGGGCGCGCTGGTGGGCGCGGTCTGGGCGGCTGACTGTCTGGACGAGATGGAAAAATGGGCCCGCGCCCAGACCCGCACAGATATTCTGCGCTTCATGGATTTCAGCTTTAGCGGCGGTGGTCTGATGCGCGGCACAGCCGTGATGCGGGTGCTGACCGATCTTGGCGTGCCTGCA
>JBLRWJ010000060.1:0-15759 GCA_047921315.1 Rhodobacterales bacterium
AGCGTTCCAGCATCACGCCCATGAAGATGAACAGCGGCACCGCCACCAACACCTCATTCGTCATATAGCCGATATACCGCCCGGCCAGCGCGCCAAAATTGGACGGATCAAACACGCCATATTGCATCCCGATCAGCGCAAAGATCAGCGATGTGCCGCCCAAGGTGAAGGCCACCGGAAAGCCCAGCATCAGCATGCCGATCACACCAAAAAACATCAGACCCGCGAGGATCTCGCCAAGTAGGACAGGATCCATCGTGATTACTCCGTCTCGTATTTATAGCGGAAATTGTCAGGGATCAGATCTTCGCGCCGGGCAAGGATCAGGACAGAGCGGATCAGCATGGATATCCCCTGCAAGGCCACCAATCCGGCAAAAACCAGAATGAAGCTGCGCAGCAGGAACAGCCCCGGCATCCCGCCCACATTGGCCGATGCCTCGAACCGGGACCAAGACCGCATCACATTCGGATAGGAATAAACCCAGACGATATACATGAAAGGCAGCAGGAACAGGCAAACCCCGATCATATCCATGATCGCCTTGCGCCGCAGCGATGCGGTGCGAAAGAAGATATCAACGCGGACGTGATCATTGCGAAACAGCGCAAAGGCGGCCACAGCGGTGAACATCGCGCCGTTCATCCAGACATACAGGTCCTGCATCCAAAGTCTGGTATTGCCGAAGAAATACCGCTCGATCACCACCCAGAAACAAACCGCAAAAACCCCGACGGCCAGCCATGAAAAGGTATGGCCCACGATGATGTTGAGCCGATTGATCGCCCGCATCAGAAGGGCAAGATATGCCACTATTGTGTCTCCCTGCCTGTATCCTCTGGCATCGCCGTACAACCGCTGCCAAAGGATATGGTCCCGTTTCATTCTTGGGGATAGCCTATGCTGCCTCAGCCCCCCTATAGTCAACCATATTTGGGGTAAAAAAGCGGGCGGGCGTGTGGTGATGCCTGCTTTGGTCCGCATTGCGCCGCACCAGTTGGGCACCTGACCGCCCTGCCGTTTCGCGCTGCGGAAATGATGCCCGCAGCGCAGTCATCTTGGCAGGTTTTCGCACAATTGCTGCGCCGCGCGCTTGATCCGCGGCGCCTATGTCAGCGCCACGGCCTGACATCTCAGTGCCGCATCATTCCTGCGGGGCAATCTTGTCCTGCGTCCGGGTGTCGAAATCGCTGGCATCGTGACGCTCGTGCAGTTGCAATTCAGGCTCACCAAAGCTGCGGTTGACCATGCGCCCGCGCAAGACGGCGGGGCGTGCATCAATCTTTTGCGCCCATGCCATGACATGACTGTAGGCGGTCACGTCCAAAAACTCTGCCGCGCTGTAAAGACGCCCCAGCACCAGTTGCCCGTACCATGCCCAGATGGCCATATCGGCAATCGTATAGTCATCGCCGGACATATAGGCATGATCGGCCAGATGCCGATCCAGCACATCCAGTTGGCGCTTGGTCTCCATCGTGAAACGGTCGATGCAATATTCAATCTTTTCCGGCGCATAGGCGTAGAAATGGCCAAAACCACCGCCCAGATAGGGCGCGCTGCCCATCTGCCAGAACAACCATGACAGACATTCGGTGCGGGCGGCATGGTCGGTGGGCAGGAAGGCCCCGAATTTTTCGGCCAGATACAACAAGATCGCGCCGGATTCGAACACACGCTGGGGGGTGTCACCGCTATGATCCATCAGCGCGGGGATTTTGGAGTTCGGGTTCACCGCCACAAAGCCACTGCCGAACTGGTCCCCCTCATTGATGCGGATCAGCCATGCGTCATACTCGGCCCCGCTATGCCCCGCCGCCAGCAGCTCTTCCAGCATCACCGTGACCTTCACACCATTGGGCGTGGCCAGCGAATAAAGCTGGAACGGGTGCTTGCCGACAGGCAATTCCTTGTCATGCGTGGCCCCTGCTGTGGGCCGGTTGATATTGGCAAACTGGCCGCCATTGCCGGGGGTCCATGTCCAGACTTTCGAGGGAGTATAGCTCATCTGATCGTCCTGCCTTGTTGGGATACCATCTCCAAACTAATGCAAGGCGGCGGCAGATACACCCCCTGCCGCCGCGTTAAAGCGCACATTGGCTGTGCAGGGCCTGCATAGAGAAGACTTTGCTTAGTCAGCCCATTCCCACGGGCGGGTGCTTAATCAGCCCATTCCCAAGGGCGGGTGAAGGCCCCCAGCACATGGCCCACCTCTTCGTCATGCACCACGCCTGTACGTTTGACGCGCGCGACCAGACCGCGCTTTTTGTCATCCACCACCTCAACCACGGTGGCGTTCATCTTTGCCTCATCCAATGCGGCGTTATAGACACGGGTGATCGCACGTTTGCGCAGATCGGGCTTGAACACTTTGCCGACGGCGGTTTTGGGCAATTCCGGCAGCACCTCGACAAATTTGGGCTGGGCGGCGCGTTCATGCACATGGACCTTGCAATGCTCTACCAGTTGCGCCCCTGTCACAGTGGCCCCCGCGACCAGTTCAACATAGGCGCAGGGCACTTCGCCCGCATGGGCATCCGGCTGGCCAATTGCGCCTGCAAAAGCCACATCCTTATGCGCCAGCAGCGCCTCTTCGATCTCGGCGGGGTCAATGTTATGCCCGCCACGGATGATCAGATCCTTGGCGCGTCCGGTGATCCACATATAGCCATCCGCATCGATGCGGCCCAGATCGCCGGTGCGCAGATATTTGCCATAGTGGTAAAGATCGCGGTTCTTGTCATGTTCTGTATAGGTATTGCCAGCCCAGACACCGGGGTTCGAGATGCAGATCTCACCTACTTCATCGACATCGCATTCCACAGGATCGCCATGCACCGTTTTCATGATCTTCACATCGGTATAGGGAAAGCGGATCCCCACCGATCCGACCTTTTTGATCCCGTCCACAGGGTTGACCGATACAAGGCATGTCGCCTCGGTCAGGCCATAGCCTTCCACGATGGCCACGCCGGTGGCGGCCTCAAACCGTTTGAACAGTTCCAGCGGCAGCGGGGCGGAGCCGGAGAACGATGTTTTGACGCTGGAGACATCCGCATCCACAGGCCGCTGCATCAGGGCTGAAATGGCCGTGGGCACCGTGATGATGAAACTGATCTGCCAGCGTTCGATCAGCTTCCAGAAGTTGTCAAATACCCCGTCCCCGCGATAGCCCGCAGGCGTGGGGAACACGACATGCGCGCCCGATTTGACCACCGCCATCAGGATCACATGGCAGGCAAAGACGTGAAACAGCGGCAGCGGGCAAATCACATTATCCTCGGGGGTGAACAGCAGCGTGCCCCCCAGCCAGCCATTATAGATGATCCCGGAATAGCGGTGCTGCGCCACCTTGGGCATGCCAGTCGTGCCGCCTGTGTGGAAATAGGCGGCAACCCTGTCACCCGCGCTGTCGGGAAAATCCAGTGTTCTGGGCTGGCGGGCCAGTTCGGCGTTGAAATCCTTGACATCGGCATGGTGATTGCCGGCGTTCTTGGGCCGCACCAAGGGCACGATCCATGATTTTGGCGGCGTCAGATAGCGGTTCAGGTCCACCTCAAGCACGGTATGCACGCCCGGCGCGTGGCGCACCGCTTCGGCGGTTTTCTGGGCCACATCGGTTTTGGGGAAGGCCTTGAGGGTGACAACAACCTTCGCCTTGGTCTCGCGCAGGATCGAGGCGATCTGTTCCGGTTCCAGCAGCGGATTGATCGGGTTGATGATCCCGGCAATGGCCCCGCCCAGGATGGTCAGCACGGTCTCATTACAATTGGGCAGCACGCAGGCCACCACATCGCCCTCACCAATACCCAAAGAGCGGAACAGATTGGCCGCCTGACAGGTCTTTGCGTGCAGATCACCCCATGTCAGGGTTTCGGCCTTGTCTTTTGGCCCACTGAGTAGCTGAAATGTGACGGCCTTGCCGGACGGGTTCTGATCGCGGGTCTGCGTCAGCATCTGGTAGAGCGTCTTTGGCACATCCCGATCCGCCCATGACATTTCCGTTTCAAGCGCGATCGTGTCGGCGGTTGATGCAAAACCCATCTTGATCCTCCCTTTCGGGCCGTGATCCGGCCCGCGCCTCTTCCTCGCGCACAATGTGGTGGGGTTTTCCACCGGACACAAGGCTTGGCGGCGCAAGATGGCGTGACGTTAAGGGCGCGGCGCGGGTCCGGCATGCCGGGATCGTGACATTGACCCAAGCTGCCAAGCCGCCTATGCTGCGCTGCAGCGAAAAGGACGGAAATGACATGGCCAAGACATCAAACACCAAGCGTATCAATCTGGCCCTGCAGGGCGGCGGATCGCATGGCGCGCTGACATGGGGCGTGCTTGACCGTCTGCTGGAGGATGAGCGGCTGACCATTGCGGAGATCAGCGGCACCAGCGCGGGCGCGATGAATGCCGTGGTTCTGGCCGATGGCTATGAACGCGGCGGGCGCGACGGGGCAAGGACCGCGCTGCATGATTTCTGGAAAGCGGTAAGTGACGCGGCGCGCCTGTCCCCGATCCAGCGCAGCCCATGGGACAAGGTCGCGGGCAACTTCAGCCTTGATATGTCTCCCGGCTATCTGTTCATGGAAGGGTTGAGCCGGCTGTTTTCACCCTATGATCTGAACCCGCTGGGGATTGATCCGCTGCGCAGCATCCTTGAGGGGCAGGTTGATTTCAACAATGTGAACATCTGCCGCGATATTGCCGTGCATGTCACCGCAACCCATGTCCGCACAGGGCGCGCGCGCATCTTTTCACGCGGAGAGGTGACGGTGGAGTCCGTCATGGCCTCAGCCTGCCTGCCGCAGATCAGTCAGGCCGTAGAGATCGAAGGCGAAGCCTATTGGGACGGCGGCTATAGCGGCAATCCGGCGTTGATGCCGCTGGTGACCAGCAAAACCAGCCCCGATATCCTGATCGTGCAGATCAATCCGGTCGTGCGCCATGAAACACCGCGCAGCGCGCGCGAGATCATCAACCGCGTGAACGAAATCAGCTTTAACACATCGCTGATCAAGGAATTGCGCGCGATCCACCTGATGCAACAGATGATCGCGGCCAAGGGGCTTGATCTGGAGATGATCAGCGAAACCTATCTGCATCTGATCCATACGGATTCCGAGGTGCAGGATCTGTCCGCCTCCAGCAAGTCAAATGCGGAATGGGCCTATCTTGAGCATCTGTTCACCTTGGGGCGGCGCTGGGCCGATGCTTGGCTGGATCAGAATTTTGATGCCATCGGCACCCGCTCCACGCTGGATCTGGAAACGTGGTTCGCCGATCCGCGTGCCGCAGCACCCGCACAGGCGTGACAGCATGATCGGCATCGCTGTGATCGCTCTGGCCCTTGGGGCGTTGGTCTATCTGGCTTATCGCGGCGTCAGCCTGTTGTTGCTGGCCCCGGCCATGGCAATCTTTGCTGTCATCGCATCCGAGGGCGGTCCGGTGCTGGCCAGCTATACCCAAGTGTTCATGCAGGCCACAGGCGGTTTTATCATCCAGTATTTCCCGCTTTTCCTGTTGGGGGCGGTGTTTGGCAAACTGATGGAGGCATCGGGCAGCGCGCAAGTGCTGGCAGACCGGATCATCGCGCGGCTGGGTGCTGCGCGCGCGGTGCTGGCGGTGATCCTGTCCTGCGCGGTGATGACCTATGGCGGGGTATCGCTGTTTGTGGTGGCCTTTGCCGTTTACCCTATCGCGCAGGCCCTGTTCCGGCAGGCGGATCTGCCCAAGGTGCTGATCCCCGCCGCCATCGCGCTGGGGGCGTTCACCTTCACCATGACCGCCCTGCCCGGCACGCCCGCCATCCAGAACGCGATCCCGATGCCCTATTTCGGCACCACGCCCTATGCCGCACCGGGGCTTGGCCTGTTGACAGCAGCGGTGATGCTGTTGCTGGGCTGGCAATGGCTGGAATGGCGCACCCGCAGCCTTGGGCCGGGTTACGGCGATCACGCTGATGCGACCCCCGCGCAAGACCGCAGCCCCACGCCGCCGCCTTTGGGATTGGCCGCGCTGCCGCTGGGTCTGGTGATTGCGCTGAACCTGACCTTCACCTTCGTGATCATCCCGGCGCTGGACACCACCTATCTGGCGCAACCGGCCTATGGCGCAACCGAGGTAGAGGCGCTGCGCGGCATCTGGTCGATCATCGCGGCGCTGACATTGTCCTGCGCGGCGCTGGTCGGGCTGAACTACGCGCGCCTGCGCGACAGTCTGGCCGACACGCTGGACCATGGCGCGGCGGACGCGCTCAAACCGATTTTCAACACAGCCAGCCTTGTCGGCTTTGGCGCGGTTATCGCCTCGCTGTCAGGTTTTGGTCTGATCCGCGACTGGGTGGTGACCATCGGCGGCGATAACCCGCTGATCTCGCTTGCGGTCGGCACCAGCCTGCTGGCGGGGATGACAGGATCGGCCTCTGGCGGGATGAGCATTGCGCTGTCGACACTGGGCGAGACCTATCTGCAGATGGGACAGGCGGCAGGCATCGCGCCGGATCTGATGCACCGTGTCACGGCGGTGGCCACAGGCGGGCTGGACGCGCTGCCGCATAACGGGGCGGTGATCACATTGCTGACGATCTGCGGCCTGACACATCGCGAGGCCTATCCCGATATCGCCATGGTGGCGGTGGTGATCCCGCTGATCGCGCTGATCCTGCTGATCACGCTGGGGACGGTGTTTGGGAGTTTCTAGGGCGTTTCGATTTTGCCCTGAAGCAAAGTCTAACACCTAACGCGTTGAAATCTTTGATTTCAGGCAGCGTTAGGTGATACAGGTCTAATCGACAACGATTTAGGGCGGAGCTTGCGTGGAAGACCCCGCGCGGAATCAAGGCCGCAGGCCGCCGCGTAATCGCCGACACGCCCCCCGGGGCGGCGATTTTCTGGCCTTATGGCAGCAGGCCATGCCGGATGTTGCAGCAGGGATAAACTGCCCCAAACAAAGGGTGCTCGCCACCCCGCGTGTCGGCGACCGCGCGGCTAGGTGCTACTATGACCGCTACTTCTTACCCCGCATCGCATCCAGCAAGGCCGCGCCGAACGCACCCTGACTTTCCACCACCGGAGGCTTGGCCTGCATCTGCTTGGCTTGAACCGGCTTGCCACGGGCGGGTTTCCCCTCTCCCGTCTTGCTCTGCCCGTCACGCGCCTCTGCGCCGCCATCCTTGCGCATGCTCAGCCCGATCCGTTTGCGCGGTACATCCACCTCCGTTACGCGCACCTTGACGACATCACCCGCCTTGACCACCTCATGCGGGTCTTTGACGAAACGGTCGGCCAACTGGCTGACATGCACCAGCCCGTCCTGATGCACACCGATATCGACAAAGGCGCCAAAGGCCGCGACATTCGTCACCGTGCCCTCCAGCAACATGCCGGGGCGCAAGTCCTTGATATCATCCACCCCATCGGCAAAGCGCGCTGTCACGAAACCGGGGCGCGGGTCACGTCCGGGTTTTTCCAGCTCGGCCAGAATATCGCGGACGGTGGGCAGACCGAATGTGTCATCTACGAAATCTTCGGCCCTGACCCCGCGCAACGCTTCGGGCGCGCCCATGATCGCGCGGATGTCACGCCCGCAGGCCCGCACGATCCGGCGCGCCACGCCGTAAGCCTCGGGGTGCACAGAGGTCGCATCCAGCGGCTCGATACTGTCACGCAGCCGCAGGAAACCCGCGCATTGTTCATAGGCTTTCGGCCCCAGCCCCGACACCTTGAGCAGCGCCTTGCGGCTGGGGAATGCCCCGTTTGCATCCCGATGCGCCACAACCGATTGCGCCAATGACGCGCTCAGCCCCGCGACACGCGCCAGTAGCGGTGCCGATGCCATGTTCAGATCAACGCCCACCGCGTTCACCGCATCTTCCACCACCGCATCCAGCGCCTGTGTCAGGCGGCGTTGATCCACATCATGCTGGTATTGCCCCACACCGATGCTTTGCGGTGTGATCTTGACCAGTTCGGCCAAGGGGTCTTGCAACCGCCGCGCAATCGACACCGCGCCGCGCAAGCTGACATCAAGATCAGGGAATTCCTGCGCCGCCAGTTCTGATGCGGAATAGACAGAGGCCCCCGCCTCGGACACGATAACGCTTGCAGGCCGCTTCACATCTGCGGGCAGCGCCTTGAGGGCATCGGCCACCATGCGTTCTGTCTCGCGGCTGGCGGTGCCGTTGCCGATGGCAATCAGCTCGATCCCGTGCTTGCGCACCAGTTGCATCACCGTGGCCTGTGCGCCGCGCAAATCGTTCTTTGGCTGGAACGGATACAGCGTTTCGGTCGCCAGCACCTTGCCCGTTGCATCGACAACCGCCGCCTTGACGCCAGTGCGTATCCCCGGATCAAGGCCCAAGGTGGGGCGCGGACCAGCAGGTGCGGCCAGCAGCAAATCCTTGAGGTTGCGCGCAAAGACAGCAATCGCCTCGTCATGGGCGCGGCGGCGCAATTCGCCCATCAGATCAACATACATCGACAGGCTCAGCTTGACGCGCCATGTCCAGCCCGCGGCCTTGCGCAGCCAGTCATCCCCCGGCCCGGTGCCGCGAATGCCAATGGCCGCCGCGATCATGTCCACCGCACGCGGCGCGCCGGTGTCAGGATCGGGCGCGATATCGACCGTCACCACCTCTTCCTTGGCGGCGCGCAGAATGGCCAGCGCCCGATGCGCGGGGATTTTGGACCACGCCTCGCGATGGTCGAAATAATCCGAGAATTTCGCGCCCGCCTCTTCCTTGCCAGGCTGGACGCGTGCGGTGATCAGGGCCTCGGCGCGCATGAAATCGCGCAAACGGCCCAGCAGCACCGCATCCTCGCTCAACCCTTCAGCCAGAATATCGCGCGCCCCCTCCAGCGCCGCTTTGACCGTTGCGACAGTGTCGGACAGATAGGCCGCCGCCAGATCCTCCGGCGCTTGCGCACGCTGCGACAGAATCGCCTGCAACAAAGGCTCCAGCCCGTTTTCGCGGGCGATCATCGCCTTGGTGCGACGCTTGGGTTTGAACGGCAGGTAGATGTCTTCCAACGCGGCCTTGGTTCCGGCCCCGGTGATCGCGCGGGCCAGCGCATCGGTCAGCTTGCCCTGTTCCTTGATCGCGCCAAGGATCACCGCGCGCCGCGCCTCCAGCTCGCGCAGATAGGTCAGCCTGTCTGCCAGATTGCGCAGCTGCGTATCATCCAGCCCGCCTGTCACCTCCTTGCGGTAGCGTGCGATGAACGGCACTGTGGCCCCGCCATCCAGCAGCGTGACCGCCGCGGCCACCTGTTCCGGGCGCGCCTCAATCTCGGTGGCGATGGTGCGGGCGATGCGCTGGGCTAAGTCTGTCACGTGTTACGTCCTGAAATTGATCAATCACAGAAGCAGCCCAATCCCCTATCGGACAGGGCCGGACCAATGCGCCCTGTCAGGCGGCATAGGCCCCATCGGTAAATTGCAACCGGGCAAGGCGCGCATAAAGCCCGCCTTCGGCGACCAGCGCATCGTGACTGCCTTGCGCAACGATGCGGCCTGCGTCCAGCACGATGATCCGGTCGGCTTTCTTCACGGTTGCCAGACGATGCGCCACGATAATCGTGGTACGCCCCTGCGACAACGCGTCAACGGCCTGCTGCACGGCGCGTTCGCTTTCCGCATCCAGCGCCGAGGTCGCCTCGTCCAGCAGCAGCACCGGCGCATCGCGCAGGATCGCGCGCGCAATCGCGATGCGCTGCTTTTGCCCGCCAGACAGCATCACGCCGCGCTCGCCCACTTGGGCGCCATAGCCTTCGGGCAGGGCCATGATGAAATCATGCGCGGCAGCGGCGCGTGCCGCCTCCTCCACCTCGGCATCCGTGGCACCGGGACGGCCAAAGCGGATATTCTCGCGCGCGGTTGTGGCAAAGATCACAGGATCTTGCGGCACCAACGCCATGTGGTGGCGGAAATCCTCGCGCCGCATCGCATCAAGCGCGACACCGTCCAGCAGGATGCGGCCTGCCGTCGGATCGTAGAACCGCAGCAGGGTCTGGATGATCGTCGTCTTGCCCGCGCCGGACGGCCCGACCAGCGCCACGGTCTCACCCGGTTCGATCACCAGATCGACATGGTCCAGTGCCGGAATTTCGGGCCGCGAGGGATAGCGGAAACTGACACCCTCATAGGTGATGCGCCCGCGCACGGGGGTGGGCAGGGCCACGGGATTTGCCGGGTCTTCAACCGGATCATCGGCATTGAGCAGTTCCGCCAGCCGCTCGGTCGCGCCAGCGGCGCGCTGCAATTCGCCCCAGATCTCGGACAAAGCGGCCACGGCCCCGGCCACCATCACCGCATAGATCACAAACTGGATCAGCGCACCCGCCGTCATCGCGCCGGCCCGCACATCGCGCGCGCCCATCCACAGCACGCCAACGATGCCGGTAAACACCAGAAAGATCACAATCACCGTCATCACGGCACGCGTATTCACCCGCTTGCGCGCCGCATCATAGCTCAACTCGGTCACATCGCTGAAATTGCGGCGCGTGGCATTCTCATGCGTAAAGGCCTGCACGGTCTGCACGCTCAGCAACGCCTCGGAGGCATTGCCCGAACTGGCCGCGATCCAGTCCTGGTTCTCGCGGCTCAGCACCCGCAAGCGGCGCCCCAGCACAAGGATCGGCACAATCACCGCAGGCACAATCAGCAGCACCAGACCCGCCAGTTTTGCAGAGGTGAACAGCATCAGGATCAGCGCACCGACAAACAGCAGCAGATTGCGCAGCGCGATAGATATGGACGATCCGATAACAGACTGGATCAATGTTGTGTCGGTGGTAATCCGGCTCAGCACCTCGCCGGTCATGATCCGCTCGAAAAACGCGGGCGACATCCCCAACACCCGGTCGAACACCGCCTTGCGGATATCGGCCACCACCCGCTCGCCCAGCCGCGTCACCAGCAGATAACGCAACCCGGTTCCCAGCGCCAGCAAGGCGGCAACGCCAAGAGCTGCGGAAAAATACACATCCAGCAGCGCGCCATCCTCGGCGTTGAAATTATCCACCACACGGCGCACCGCCAAAGGCAGCACCAAAGACACGCATGCCGTCAGCACCAGCGCCATGATCGCCGCCACCAAAAGGCGTCGGTACGGGCGCAGAAACGGCCATAATGCCGCCAGCGCCCCGATATGTTTTGATCGCGCGCGCTCCTGCTCGGCGGTGATCCCCGGTGCGGCCATGGGTATTTTCCTTCTTGTCTTGCGCCATGCGGTTTAAGCCTTGGCGCGGCGCGGGGCAAGCGGCAGTCATGTCGCGGACAAGTCAAAACGCCGCCCTGCGCCGCGCCACGTCCATACTGCTTCTTCTTGCCTTAAATATCCAAAGCGCGGCGATGACCGTCAAAGCCTGACCTGCGTTGGCCTGACACTGCCCCGGCGGACCGGCCAATATCTCAAGCCTGCGTTTTACGTGGGAGTTTTAGCTGTGGCGGCTCCTCCTCCGCCACAGCGTCCGGAGCAGAAAAAACGGATGGCCCGGAGGCACTCGACATCATTTTCCGCGCGGCTTGCGCGCACCATAAACCCGGCTTGCGCAGCGTCAAGCGCTGTTTGGCAAGATTGGCCCTGTTCATCGCTGGGGCGGGGGGTGGGTGGAGCGGGCGGCGGGAATCGAACCCGCGTCATCAGCTTGGAAGGCTGAGGTCTTACCATTACACAACGCCCGCAACGGTACGGCACTCCTATTTCACCGCAGATGGATGGTCAAGTAGCACCACCATTCAAACCCGCAAATGACCTGAAGCCCGAGGGCAATTCCTCCCGCTGCGTGCCGGTCCGGTCACCTGTCGGCCTGCCTGCGCCAGCGGTGATGCCGCTGCAGGCCCGGGTAGCGGTTTGTTCAGAGAGGTTGCGGCAAAGCGTTTGCACGGCTAATGATCAGATGCCGGTTTCCGAAAGGAATCAAAAGGGAATCCGTCGCCGGCCCGCCGGTGAAACGGAACTGCCCCCGCAACTGTAGGCGGCGAGCGTGCAGCGAAGTACCACTGTGGCCCTGTACCATGGGAAGGTCGCTACCCGTTATGACCCGTCAGTCAGGAGACCTGCCGGCATTGACCGAAACGCAAACCGGACGGGGTGTCCGGAGAGGTATCGCATGAAGTTTTCCCAAGGACGTCATTTGGCGACCGCCTTCGCCAGAACGCCCAAGACAGCCACATCGGTTGTCACGGTCGTCTGCGCGCGGGTTGGCCATCCCTCCCCATCTCCGGACCTTTTCTCAGACGGAGACAACCCTTGTTTACAAAAACACTGACCACGGCATCCATAGCGGCCGCATGGATGGCCGCAACCGCCCATGCCGAGACAGCATATCCTCTGACGCTGACCAATTGCGGCATGCAGGTCACCTTTGATGCCGCCCCGCAAAGCGTTGTCACGGTCGGACAGGCCACAACCGAAATTCTCTACGCGCTGGGGCTTGGGGAACGGGTGCTGGGCACATCGGTCTGGTTCACGGATGTATTGCCGGAATTTGCCGAGCTGGACGCCAGAATCGACCGTCTTGCCGATAATGACCCCAGCTTTGAAAGCGTGGTCGTCAAACGGCCCGGTCTGGTGACCGCGCAGTATGAATGGCATATCGGCCCGCAGGGTATTGTCGGGACGCGCGAACAGTTCTCCGATCTGGGCATCCCCACCTATACCCTTCCGGCCGACTGTATTGGTAAGGACAACACCGCCGGATCAGATGGCACCCGCCTTGAGGTCTATACGATGGACAGCCTGTATCAGGGGATCACCGAGCTGTCGCAGATCTTCGATGTGACCGCGCGGGGTGATGCATTGGTCGCCGATCTGAAAGCGCGCGAGGCGGCGGCAATCGCAAAGGCTATGGATCTTGGCCTGCATGATGCGTCGGCGGTTTTCTGGTTCTCTTCTGCGGAAATGGGCATTGATCCCTATGTGGCAGGTCAGGGCGGTGCGCCGGCCTATATGATGCAGGCGCTTGGCTTGCGCAATGTGGTGCAAAGCCACGAGGAATGGCCTGTTGTCAGCTGGGAGACGATCGCGCGCGCCAATCCGTCTGTCATCGTGGCCGCCCGCATGGAGCGGCGGCGCTTTGAGGCAGATGATATCAAGAAGAAGCTGGAATTCATGCAGACCGATCCCGTTGTGCGCCAGATGGCCGCTGTCGAGAATGACCGCATCATCGTTCTGGATGCCCATGGGATGGACCCGTCCATCCGCAACATCAACGCGCTTGAAACCCTGGCCGATGCCTTGGCGGAATTTGACCTGAAATGACGGTCGGGGTCGTTCCTGTCAGCGCCACGCTCAAGCCTGTTGTGCTGTGGTGCCTGTCGGGGGCGATCACGCTGAGCGTGGCGATCCTTGCCGGTATTGTCATCGGTGAGACGCCGATCTCACTGACCACGGTTGCGGCGGTGTTCGCCAATAATCTGTGGAATGCCGGATATTATGTCGATCCTATCGATGCCGGCATCATCTGGAGCTACCGTTTGCCGCGCACGCTGGTCGCTGCGGCCTGCGGGGCGGGGCTGGCGCTGTCCGGCGTTGTGCTGCAGGCGCTGGTGCGCAATGCGCTGGCCGATCCCTATCTGCTGGGTGTCTCGGCCGGGGCCGGAACCGGGGCTGTCGCCGTCACAATTCTGGGGCTGGGCGGCGGGGCCATCGGGATATCGGCGGGGGCCTTTGGCGGGGCGGCGCTGGCCTTTGTTCTGGTCGCCGCTTTGGCGCGGGCGGCGGGGGGTGGGTCGGCGCAACTAGTCCTTGCAGGGATCGCGGGATCGCAACTGTTTCATGCGCTGACCTCTTTTTTCATCGCAAAATCGGCAAATGCCGAACAGGCTCGCGGGATCATGTTCTGGCTGCTTGGCAACCTGTCAGGGGTGCGCTGGCCGGATGTCTGGCTGGCCGCGCCTGCAGCGGGCATCGGGTTTCTGGCCTGTCTTTGGTTCACCCGCGCGATGGATGCGTTTTCGTTTGGCACCTCTTCCGCCGCATCCTTGGGTATTGCGGTGCGCCGGGTGCAGGTTGTGCTGATCGGGGCGGTCACGTTGATGACGGCCACCATGGTCAGTCTTGTTGGCTCTATCGGCTTTGTGGGACTGGTGATCCCGCATGCCATGCGCTTTGTTGTGGGGCCGCGCCACGGGCGTCTGGTTCCGGCATCCGCCTTGGCGGGGGCGGTGTTCCTGATCATCGCCGATATCACCTCTCGCATCCTGATTTCCGGGCAGGTTGTTCCCATCGGCGTTGTCACAGCACTTGTCGGCGCACCCGGTTTTGCCGTTATCCTGATCCGCAACAGGAGGCGGCTGTGAAGCTGGAAACCTGTGCCGCAGGCTGGACTGCGGGGGGGCGGCGCATCGTTGATTCTGTCTCTCTCAGAATCATGCCCGGTGAGACCTTTGGCCTTGTCGGTCCGAACGGTTCCGGCAAATCAACCCTGTTGCGGCTGATGGCTGGCCTTGCGCCGCGCCCGCATGGGGCGGTCTATCTGGATGGCCAACCGATCACGGCGCTGACGCGACGCGATATGGCGCAGCGGATCGCCTTTGTGGAACAAATGACCGATACATCCGAGGCATTGAGCGTGCGTGACGCGGTCGAGCTGGGCCGCACGCCATGGCTGTCGGCACTGGCACCGTTCAGCCCCGAGGACGCGGATATTGTGGAGGATGCGCTGCGTGCGGTCGGCATGCACGCCATGGCGGAACATGCATGGTCCACCTTGTCGGGGGGCGAGCGGCAGCGTGCGCATATTGCCCGCGCTCTGGCCCAGCGGCCACGCCTGCTGATGCTGGACGAGCCGACAAACCATCTGGATATCCACCACCAACTCAGCCTGTTGCGGTTGGTCAGCCGCCTGCCTGTCACGGTCATCATGGCGCTGCATGACCTGAACCAAGCCATGGTCTGCGATCGTCTTGGCATCATGGATGGCGGCCGCCTTGTGGCCTGCGGGCCACCGCAAAAGGTGCTGACGCCGCACCGTCTTGCCAGCATTTTCCGTGTGCGGGCAACGCCGCTGCGCGATCCGGCGGACAACCAAGTGGTGTTGCGGTTTCATGATCTGGAGGACGGGGTGTAAACTGTGCAGCCGCGCCCGAAACAGATATTACACCTGCCGCCGTGGTCAAGAATCGTGGCACGCAATGACATCAGTACCCGCCGCAGCCTTTGCCGAACAAACCGCAGCGCCGGACAGTCGAAAAAGGAGTGATAGATGAAATGATCCTCCCACGCCTGGGCCGGTTCAGCCGCACTTTGCCCTGTCAGCGACGAGGTGAAGGGCATATTCGGCGTCCACCACACTTCTGAAAGACCTCTGCATGACACCGTTCCGGCCCGAGGATGAGGGCAGCGCCTGCCTGGGCTGGCGCTCTGGCGGGCCGGGGCCGAATGCGCCGACATCGCATGAAACCCAGCCGTTGCAACGTGTTGGGCCGTCCGAAGCGCCTGCCGGGGGCAGGCAGGCGCTGCCCGGCGGTGCCGCCGGGCGGGGGATATCGGCGATGGCGCGTGTTATGCAGAGGTCTTTCCGATACGGATGTCGCGGGCCTGCGCCCGCACAATGGCCGGGGATGCCAGAAGGCCGGTGGCCGCAGCACTGCCTGCCAGAAAGCGGCGGCGCGGCATGATCAAACGATGCGTCATTGGTTTTTCTCCCTTGGATGCGGTTGCTTTTTTCACAAAGCATTCCGCAAGGAAGGGGCGTTCGATATAGTATTAGGGTCCGTGGACATTCAGGATTCCCAACCTGCCTGATTTCTGATTCAAGC
>JBLRWJ010000061.1:0-3235 GCA_047921315.1 Rhodobacterales bacterium
TAAATATCCCCGCCGGAGGCATCGCCGCTTCCGCCCAAAACCGCCGTCAGCCAAGGCGCACCGCGCGCACCCACCATCCGGGGCGCGCCAGCGCCTTTGCCGCCTGCGTAGCACTGGCCGCATCGGGATATAGCCCGAAACAGGTCGCACCAGAGCCGGACATCCGCGCCAGCCCGCAATGATCCGTCTGGCCGATCCTTGATATCACCTCGGCAATCACCGGCGCCTCTTTTATCGCAGCGGGCTGCATGTCATTGCGCTGCCCGCCCAACCATGTGATCAGATCCGCCGCAGTGTCCCAGCGGGGCAAATCCTTTGGCATCGGGGGGTTATCCTTGCGCGCCAACTGGCGAAAGATCGCAGCTGTTGACACCGCAACACCGGGGTTGACCAGCACGGCATGCACAGGCGGCATTCCATTGATCCGGCTCACGCCATCGCCGATGCCTGTCATCCGCGCCGCGCGCGCCAACAGGCATACCGGCAGATCCGCGCCCAGCGACAGACCCGCATCAGCAGGCAGGGCCAGATCGGGGCGCAGCACCGCCGCCGCACGCAACACCGCCGCGGCATCGGATGATCCGCCACCGATCCCTGCCGCGGCGGGCAGGTGTTTTTCCAGCCGGATCGCCAGGGCCACCCCCATCAGATCAGCGGCCCGCAGCACCAGATTATCAGCCCCCAGCGGCACAGCCTGCGCCATTGGTCCTGATACATGCAACACAGGGCTATCCGCTTTGGCCACACTGACGCGGTCGCCAAAATCGGCAAACGTCACCAGACTGTCCAGCAGATGATACCCATCGCTGCGCTGTCCGGTGACATGCAGCGTCAGATTGATCTTGGCGGGCGCAAGTTCGACATGGCAGCCGGGTGGGCCGCCATCCTCATCCTCAGTTGCCATTCGCAACCTGTGCCAAAGGTTGCGCGCCCTCTTCTTCCAGCACCACGTCCAGCCCGACCTCCAGCTTGCGCCTGATCCGGATCGCGTCTTTTTCTTCGGGGTCGAAAGACAGCGCGCGCGTCCATTGAAACTGCGCCTCGCGCAGGCGCCCGACAGCCCAGAGAACATCGCCCAGATGATCGTTCACAATCGGATCAACGGGCATCAATTCGGCCGCACGCTCCATATGCACAATGGCTTCATCATAGCGCCCAAGCCGATAGAGCACCCATCCAAGGCTATCCACAATATAGCCGCTGTCAGGGCGTACGGCCACGGCACGCTCGATCATATCCAGCGCCTCATCCAGCTTGACCTGTTGTTCCACCAAGGAATAACCCAGATAGTTCAGCACCTGCGGCTGATCGGGATTCAGCTCCAGCGCCTTGCGAAAATCGGCCTC
Organism: Rhodobacterales bacterium; assembly: GCA_047921315.1. GTDB lineage: Bacteria > Pseudomonadota > Alphaproteobacteria > Rhodobacterales > Rhodobacteraceae > Seohaeicola. The sequence goes on from JBLRWJ010000061.1 coordinate 1,347, forward strand.
GGCGGCGGGCCAGCTATCCTGCCGCTCATGCGCGATGGCGCGGGCATAGAAGATAAACCACTGATTTGGCTCAACGTCGTCATATAGCGCCAGCGCCTTGTCATAGGCGGCCACAGCATCGCCAAATCGCTCCATCTGACGCATCAGATCGCCTTGGCTGACATGGACGATCGGCAGATCACCATGGGTACGGGTCAACTGCGCCAAGACCTCATCCGTCGCCTCAAGCCGGTCCAGCTTGCGCAGCGCCTCGGCGCGGCCCAGTTCCGCCGCATGAAAAGACGGATCATCGCGCGCCACCTGCGCATAGGTCGCCACCGCCAGCTCATACCGCTCCAGCGATTCCAGCAGGGTCGCGCTTAACAAGATCGCATCGGTGTGATCGGCGCGCAGGTGGCTGGCCACGCGGGAAAACAGCAGCGTATAGTCATCGCCCGCCTCGCGCCGCAAAAACGCGGAGACAACATGAAACACCTCGGCGATGCCATCTGTCGGGCTGGTGATCAGATCAAAGGGCAGCGTCGCCCCTTCGGCAAGGGCATTGCGGACCTGCACCAGCCCCGGATCAAGGTCTGATCCGAACATGCTGTCCAGCAGCGTCAAGGCATCACTGTCCCTGTCCAACTGGCTCAGGATCTGCATCCGCGCCATCGACGCACGGCGCGTCATTTGCAGCGGACCGCTCGATTCGGCGGCAAAGATTGCCTCTGCGCCTTCAAAATCCCCAACCAAGGCCAGCGCCAGCGCCTTGTTATAGGCCGCAAAAGGGGCCAGCCCGTTCTCCTGCCCCAAGCGGTCGAACGCGGCCAGTGCTGCATTGACCTCGCCCTTGCCCATATGGGCCCAAGCCATAACCAACCCGTCCACCAGCGGCCCCATGCCACGTTCTTCGGCCATGCGCACAAGCAGCGCATCAAAATCACCGGCGCGCACCTCGGCTGCAGTCAGCACCATATTGGCGGCCTGACTTTGCAGACCATCCGCCTCGATCCGTTGCGCGATGGGCAAGGCACGCTCCAGCTCACCCAGTGACAGGAACGCCAGCACCGCATTTTCCAGCAGCATCGGATCGCCGGGATCGCGTGTCAGCGCGCGTGTGAAATTGTCAGCAGCGGCTTTGTAATCACCCAAGATGACAGCCTGACGCGCGGCCAGATAGGCCCCGGTATTGGGATCAGCGACAACAGGTGTCGCCTGCCCCCCGGTCACCATTGCTGCCACAAGCGCCACCAATATGGACCGCCCTGCCACTTTTTTACCCGTCACGCCGCCGCCTCCTGCCTGGTCAAAGGCACAGCCCCGCAGCTTGTCCTGCGGTGACCATCCTTCTTGAAATAAACGTAGCGTTTAATCAGCCAAACGCAACATGCGCCAAAAGCGCGCTGCGCAAATGATCAGGTTTTCGCCTGCTCAACAGCGGTTTTGGCCCGAATCCAAGGCAATCCGGCGCAAACCGGGGGTGATCACATATTCGGGTAATTCGGCCCGTCCCCCCCCTGCGGTGTTGTCCAGTTTATGTTCTGGCTGGGGTCTTTGATGTCACAGGTCTTGCAATGCACGCAATTCTGGAAATTGATCACAAAGCGCGGGTCTTTGCCCTCTTCCGCGACCACCTCATAAACGCCCGCCGGGCAATAGCGTTGCGCGGGTTCTGCGTATTTGGGCAGGTTCACCGCAATCGGGATCGATGCATCACCCAGTTGCAGATGGCAGGGCTGGCTTTCCTCGTGATTTGTCATCGCAAAACTGACATTGGTCAGGCGGTCAAAGGACAGTTTGCCATCGGGTTTGGGATAGGCAATCGCCTTGTGCTTGTCGGCAGGTTCGGTGGCTGCGGCATCCGATTTGCCATGGCCAACCGTGCCAAACAGCGAAAAGCCCAGCGTATT
>JBLRWJ010000061.1:3335-15725 GCA_047921315.1 Rhodobacterales bacterium
AGCGCCACACCGGGGGCCACCATCTTGGGCATCGACTGATACCCGCCCTCGGAAATGGCGCGCGCGCCATAGGCCACGCGTTTGCCGCCTTTCAGCAATTCGGCCACCATCGGATGATGTTTGAAGCGCTGATATTCCATGTAAGGAAACACATGCGGGTTTTTATAGTTCAGATGCACCACAAACCCGACATAAACCTGATTATTCTCAAGATGATAGATGAACGATCCGCCGCCCGCATTGCTGCCCAGCGGCCAGCCCATCGTATGGGTCACGGTCCCTTCACGATGCTTGGCGGGATCAATTTCCCAGATCTCTTTCATGCCAAGGCCGTATTTCTGCGGCTCTTTGCCCTTGGCCAGATCGTATTTGCGGATCACCTCCTTGGACAGTGACCCGTGCACGCCTTCGGACAGGAACACGTATTTGCCGTGCAGCTCCATCCCCGGCTCATAACCGTCGCCGATGCTGCCATCGGGGTTACGGCCAAACTCGCCTGCGACAACGCCTTTGACCTCGCCATTGTCACCATAAACCATCGCGGAACAGGACATGCCGGGGAAAATCTCCACCCCCAGTTCCTCTGCCTGTTCGGCCATCCAGCGGCAGACATTGCCCATCGACACGATGTAATTGCCATGATTGTTCATCAAAGGCGGCATCGGCCAGTTGGGGATACGGATTTCGCCCGCTTCGCCCAGCAGATAGAAATTATCCTGCGTCACAGGCGTGTTCAGCGGCGCGCCTTTGGCTTTCCAGTCAGGGATCAGCGCGTTCAGCCCGCTTGGGTCCAGCACCGCGCCGGACAGGATATGCGCGCCCACCTCTGATCCTTTTTCCAGCACCACCACATTCAGATCGGCATCAAGCTGTTTCAGGCGGATCGCCGCAGACAGGCCCGCAGGCCCTGCGCCCACGATGACGACGTCATATTCCATTGTTTCGCGTTCGATATCCGACATGGCTGGCCTCTTTTTCAAAATGCGCGCAATATTGTTGCGGCGAGTGTTACCGCGCCGCAGCATCACGCGTCAATTGCGACACAACGTTATATAGTCCGGCAAGGCGACGCAAACCGCTTTGGGCAGTTCAGCACATCTTGCCATTTGGCCTTTGGCGTTGTTGCGCCGTAACGTGCCGTGCCCTATTGCAAAACCTGCATTGCTTGGGGCAGGGTGTAGCGCATCAAATCCCGATTTCAAATCGGTCACCTTCCCATAATTCAAGAATACGGAACCCGTTCGATGGAAAAGATACCCATGACCCGCGCCGGACATTCCGCGCTTGAGACCGAGTTGAAACAGCTCAAATCCGTCGAACGCCCCGCGATCATCAAGGCGATTGCCGAAGCGCGTGAACACGGTGATCTGTCCGAGAACGCGGAATATCATTCCGCCCGCGAAAAGCAGTCTTTTATCGAGGGCCGCATCAAAGAGCTTGAGGGCGTCATTTCCCTGTCCGAGGTGATAGACCCAAAATCCCTGTCCGGCGCGATCAAATTCGGCGCGACCGTGACCCTGATTGATGAAGATACCGAAGAAGAAAAGACATGGCAGATCGTGGGCGAGCATGAGGCCAGCATCGAAAAAGGCCTGCTCAATATCAAGTCCCCCATCGCCCGCGCCCTGATCGGCAAGGAAGAGGGCGATTCTGTCGAGGTCCGCACGCCCGGTGGCGAAAAATCTTACGAAATCATCAAGATCTCCTATATCTGATATCTGAGCCCTCTTGCGCGGGATGATCAGGCCCATGGTCGGCAAACATGACAGCAAATCAACCCCGCTTGGGATCTATGATCGCTCGCGGGCGGCGCAGATCACCTCGATCGAGGTGATCGCGATTGCGCTGTCGCTGGTCTGGTTGCTGGGCTGCGGGTTGTTTTTCATGTTTGCGCCCGCCAGTGACACGCTCAACGAAAGCGGCGCGTTGCGGTTTTTGATGACCATCATGGCGATGTTCATGCCTGTGGCCATGATCTGGGTGGCGGCCACCGCCGCCCGCGCCAGCCGCGTCATGCGCGAAGAAAGCCAGCGCCTGCAGGCGGCGATTGATGCGATCCGACAGGCCTATGTCGCCCAGTCCCAAGGCCGCGCCCTGACATCCGAGCCATCGGTCGCGCGCAAACTGGATGAAATCGCCGCCGCCACGCGCAAAACCGAAACCGCGATGGCCAAATTCACCTCGATCCGCCCGCAGGCCACGCCGCTGCGCCCCACCCCCGCCCCCTTGGTGCGCAATGAGGCAGAGCATCAGGCCGATCTGCCCCTTGGCACCCCCGCAGAGGAGCTTGGCCCGCCACTATCGCGCGAGGATTTCATCCGCGCGCTGAATTTCCCCGAAACCGCAGATGACGAGGCGGGCTTTGCCGCCCTGCGCAAGGCGCTGCGCGACCGTCAGGCCGCACAGCTTGTGCAGGCCAGTCAGGATGTGCTGACGCTGCTGTCACAAGACGGCATCTATATGGATGACCTGCGCCCCGATATGGCGCGCCCTGAAATCTGGCGGCGCTTTGCGGGTGGTGAACGTGGCCGCGCCATTGCCGCCTTGGGCGGTATCCGCGACCGTTCATCGCTGGCGCTGACCGCCGGACGCATGAAGCAAGACCCGATCTTCCGCGATGCCGCGCATCATTTCCTGCGCCGTTTCGACAAGATGTTCGCCGAATTCGAGCGTGACGCGACAGATACGGATATCTCCGATCTGTCCAATACCCGCACCGCCCGCGCCTTTATGCTGCTGGGCCGGGTCGCGGGCATTTTTGACTGATGTGACTGGTCCACTGGCCAGAGTTACCGCAAGCCCAGATCCGTCAGAATGAAATCCGCCAGCCCTGCGGTATCGTCCAGATCAAACCCCGCCCCCTGCCAGCCCTGCGCGGATAGCGCGGCAGGCACATCGCTGGCCACCGCCCGCACCGTTGCCTCCTCAGGCCCGATCAAGGGCTGTCCGGTCGCGGCGCGATGCGCTTCGATCTTGGGGTGATCATCGCGCTTGTACCCTTCAACCAGCACCAGATCGACAGGTGAAAGACGCGCCAGCAATTCTGACAGCGGCGGCTCCTGATCGGGGCCGTTTTCATGCATCAAGACCCAGCGATGCCGTGACGCCAGCAGCACCTCGCCCGCGCCCGCCTGCCTGTGGCGGAAACTGTCCTTGCCGGGGCGGTCAATATCAAAGGCGTGATGCGCATGTTTGATGCTGGACACGGACAAGCCGCGGCGCCTGATCTCGGTGATCAGCCGCTCCATCAGCCCGGTCTTGCCAGAGTTCTTCCATCCAATGACCCCGTAAACCTTCACGGCAAATTTCCTTTCGCCTCATGGTCCAGAACCCGCGCCAGATCATCGGGCGTATTGATGTTGAAAAACGGATCAACAGGCCCGTGCACCGCAAAGCGGATCACTTGCGCGCCCTGTGCTGCGGTAAAATCCCCCACACGGCGGGTGCCCTGTGCCAGCGCTGCGTCCAGGGCCGGGGCCAGCCCCACATCCCACAGGGCGAAAACCGGATGCACCCGATCCGTTGCCGCAACCGCCACAGAACCCGCTACCGGATGTCCCGCATCACCGCCCTGCAGACGCGCCACCAGATCGGCGGGGAAAAACGGCGTATCCCCCGCCACCGTCACCACCGCATCACAGCCCTGATCCCGCGCCCAGATCATCCCCGCCAGAACCCCCGCAAGCGGCCCTACATCGGCACGGGTATCGGCCAGAACGGCCAAACCAAGATCAGCAAAGCGCGCGGCATCCCCATTGGCATTGATCGCCAGACACCGCACCTGCGGCGCCAGACGCGCCACAATACGGCTCAAAAGGGTGCCCCCATCGCGCAGGCGCAACAGGCATTTATCGCCGCCGCCCATCCGGCTGGCCTGACCCCCGGCCAGAATGACGCCTGCAACCCGCTGCTTGAGCAATTGAATCTCCCTCGCCCACCGCTTAGGGGTGGTCTGCGTTCCGTTCTAAAGGCACAAGATGACTGTCACCACCACCAATTCCGCCTATTGGAAAGGCGTTCGCGACGGCGTTCCCTTTATCTTCGTGGTGGCACCATTTGCCCTGCTATTTGGCGTTGTCGCCACCGAGGCGGGGTTGAACGTCTGGGAAACACTGGTTTTTTCTGTCCTGGTCATCGCAGGGGCCGCGCAGTTTACCGCGCTGCAACTGATGCAGGAAAACGCGCCTACGGTGATCGTGCTGGCCTCGGCCTTGGCGGTGAACCTGCGCATGGCGATGTATTCCGCCTCGCTCACGCCGCATCTGGGCGCCACCCCGATCTGGCAGCGCGCTTTGGCCGCCTATGTCATGGTGGACCAGTCCTATGCCTGTTCCATCATCGCCTATGAGCGCAACCGCGATTGGACCCCGGCCCAAAAGATGGCCTATTACTTTGGCGCAGTCACCCCTGTGGTGCCGGTCTGGTATGGCATGACCGTGGCCGGCGCGTTGATCGGTAGCGCGATGCCCGCTGGGCTGGCGCTGGATTTCGCCGTGCCGATCACCTTCATCGCCATGATCGCCCCCGCCCTGCGCACATTGGCCCACAAGGCGGCGGCTGTCGCCTCGGTCATTCTGGCGCTGACATTCGCCTTCGTGCCGTTCAATCTGGGCCTGCTTGTCGCCGGCATTGGCGGCATGATCGTTGGCGCACAGGTCGAGCTGTGGATGACCAAGAGGGCACAGTCATGACAGATCCCCTAATCCCCACAGCAACCCTTTGGACAGTGATAATTCTGCTGGGGCTTGGCAGTTTTGCCCTGCGTTTTGTGTTTCTGGGCTTGATCGGCAACCGCCCGATGCCGGATTGGGTCATGCGGCACCTGCGCTATACCGCCGTGGCGGTGCTGCCGGGTCTGGTTGCGCCTCTGGTGGTCTGGCCATCGGCCACAGACGGCGTTCTGGACCTGCCGCGCCTTGCTGCGGCACTGACAACGCTGGCGATCGGCTATCTGACAAAGAATGTGCTGGCCGCCATATTCAGCGGCGCGGGCGTGCTGTATCTGTTGCTCTACCTGCTGGGGTAAGCCGCGCTAGAGCATATTGCGTTCAATAGAATTCACCCCGCAGAATGAACGCGTTGTTCGTCAAAAACGCTGCCTCATTCTGCAAGGTGAATGCATGAATCCAATAAAACGAAATACGCGCTAATTCATCAGCTCCATTGCCACCGGCGCGGGCTGTCCCTGCGCCTGATTGGCCGCAACACGGTCGCGGTCAAACACCTCCAGCGCCTTGAAGCGGTCCGCATCGTCATATTCATAAAGCCGTGTAGTCGTGGTACCGGGAAGGCGGCCGAACTGTTCTGCCAACTGGTTGGGAAACCAGGTCTTACGGATATCCCCGCCCAAGCCCGGCACATCGCTCAGCACGGCGGATGTGGCCAGCGCACATTGCGCCCTTGGCACCGGCCCCATCGCCACAACCCGCCGCAGCACATCCTCGGCCACTTCAGGGCTGACCTGAACCTGCTGCACGACAACATGAAACGTCTCACGCGCATGAAAGCGTGTGTAGGTATCCTCCATCATTGGCGTGATGCCATAGATGATATCGTTCTTGCTGGCGATTCGCGGATGCCGGAACGACCCTGCAGGATCAAAGATCAACCGCTGCGAGCCATTGATCATCAAGGAGGTATGCGCCCCGGACCCGTTGCTGTTATTGACCATCGTATACAGGGTCAACGCGGGCGGGCCATCATGGCGATACACGGCCTGTGCGATCTCGGCGTCGGACATAGATTGTGACGGCTCTGGCATAGGCGCACAGGCCGTGAGGCTGGCGATCACAAGGAAAGCCAGCACAAAACGGTGCAGGAACATGGGCACCCTTTCAGGTTCCGGTCCGTGAAAAAACGCGATGTGGATCAGCTGTTGACCAGTGCAAGGAACAGCAAAATTCCGATGCTGACCACAACGCCCCAGACAGAAAAGCGGACAAAGCCCCCAAAGGTCTTTTCCTGTGCGTCGGTGTTCATCTCGCCATGCTTATGCTCTGCCATCGGGGTCTTCCTTTGTTTAGCCATCATATGCCTTAGGGCACAAATCCACGCGGTGAATATCGCAGTTTTGCCCCCCTGTCATCCAGTCAAAACGGCGCAGCGGCGCAAATTTCGCGCCTCAGTCCCCATCAGACCGCCGCGCAAGACGAAAGCCGATCCGCTTGGGCGCGGCATCTTGGCTCAATTTCGGCATCGCACGCAGGATCACGCTCAACTGGCTGACATGCTGGATCAACTGGGTCGCCACACCGTCTTCATCGGTGCCGTAAAATGTCAGGATATCGGGGTCGAAAAAGCCCATCCCCTCGATCTGCAGGATACCTGCATCGCCCCCGGCAAAGCCCATGGCGACCTCATGCTGGTTGTCGAGCTGCGCCTCGAATTCCTGGATATAGATCACCAGACGGTCATAGGCCCATTCGGCGGGGCTTTTATCCTCGATCGCGATATCCTCCGGCAGGGGCACCGGCTGCGCGGCGTCATCCGCGCTGTCATTGGCATGCACATCGCAACGGCGGGCAATAACCGGGTCGCGCTCATGCGCTTCGGCCACGGTGCTGATCTTGGTCTCCACGGCGATCTCCCTGCGATTGAGCCGCGCGGGTTGCCGGATCAGGTCACCGCTTGCCAGCGCCAAGCCCCATCCGCCCCCATCACCCGCGATACCTGACCAAGTTTATGCAGATGGTTCAGATGCGCAACCGTTTCGACCAAGGCCAGCCCATAGGTGCCCGCATCGATCTTGCGCTTGAACAGCGGCGCAAAACACGCCGAGGCCACTTGCGGCTGGTCCAGATGCGCCAGCAGGCGGCGCAATCCGCCGTGATGGTTGTCAATCAACTGCCGCATCCGCAAGGGCAAGCCCGTAAAGGGCAGCTTATGCCCCCCCAGCACCAGATGATCCTCGCGCGCATAGCCCGCAAGCCGCTCGCACGCCTCCATCCAGTCAGCCAGCGGATCGGCCTCGGGTTCGGTGGGATGCACACCGATATTGGGGCTGATCGACGGCAGGATCTGATCGCCTGAGATAACCAGATTGCAATCACGGCTCCACAGGGTCAAATGCTCGGGCGCATGCCCCGCCCCGATATGCACATCCCAGTCGCGCCCGGCTGCGCGGATCACATCGCCTTGCTGCACACGGGTATAGCCCACCGGCAGCGGATAGGCGATATCGGCAAAGTTGAAAGGCCGCTCCGCCGCACGTTTGGCATAGATATCGGCATCCATGCCCGCGCGGCGCCAATAGGCAAGCGCCTGCGGGCTGGGCCGTTCCTCGACATCCAGTATCAGCATCCGCGCCATCAGAAACGCCGTGCGCGTTGTCCACAGCGCGGCATCCTGATGCGCCATCAACCAGCCGGCCATCCCCACATGATCAGGGTGATGATGCGTCAGGATCACCCGCCCCACAGGTTTGCCGCGCAACGGCCCCGCCAGCAGATCCTCCCAGATCGCAACCGATTTGCGCGAATGGAACCCGGTATCAACGATGCTCCAATGGTCCCCCTCGTCCAGCGCATAGATATTGACGTGATCCAGCGCCATCGGCAGCGGTAGCCTGATCCACAAGACGCCCTCGGCCACCTCGATGGCCTGTCCGGTTGGCGGCGGCGTATCCCAAGGATAACGGATACCTGCCGCCGCGCCGTCCATCACGCGCATAACTCGGCGGCAGACATCGCATAAAGATCATCCGCCCCGGCCATCGCCTGCATCAGCAAGGTCGCATGTTCCGGTAGCAAACGGTTGACATAAAAGCGCGCCAGCTTGACGCGTGGCCCGTTATCATCCCCGCTTTCGTTCTCGGCCATGGCCGCCTTCAGATGGTAATGCGCCCCCAGCACACGGGCAAAGGCCCGCAGAAACGGCACCGATCCGGCAAAGCGCGTGGTCATGTCGCTTTGCGCCACCAGCCATTCTACCGCCTCGCGCAATGTCTCGGACGCCTGCCAGACCTTCTCGGCCATGTTGGGGTTGGTGGCGCGGGCGGTTTCGGCATGCGCCTCGATCTCGTCCAGCAGACGAAACGCCGCCTCGCCGCCATCCATCATCTTGCGCCCCACCAGATCCATCGCCTGAATCCCGTTGGTGCCCTCATAAATCGCCGTAACCCGCACATCGCGGCTAAATTGCGCCGCGCCCGTTTCCTCGACAAACCCCATGCCGCCATGCACCTGCACGCCCATTTCAGCCACCGCAATGCCGGTATCGGTGCCAAAGGCCTTGGCAATCGGCGTCAACAGCGCCGCGCGCGCCTTGGATTCCGCCTCGCCTGTGGCGGTGGTCATATCAATGGCCACCGCACAGGCCAACGCGATGGAGCGCGCGGCAAATGTCTCGGCCTTCATCGTCAGCAGCATGCGCCGCACATCGGCATGATCCATGATCGTGCCCTGCCCGTCCCCCACGGGCGTGCGCCCCTGCTTGCGATCCGCCGCATAGGCCAGCGCATGCTGGGTTGCCGCCTCGGCCACGCCGATGCCTTGGCTGCCCACACCCAGACGCGCATTGTTCATCATGGTGAACATCGCGGCCATACCGTCATGTTCCTCGCCGATCAGCCAGCCCTGCGCGCCCTCATATTGCATCACGCAAGTGGGGCTGCCATGCAGACCCATCTTATGCTCCATGCTGACCACCTTCAGCGTATTGGCCACACCGGGCTTGCCATCGGCATCGGGAATTAGCTTGGGCACCAGAAACAGGCTGATCCCCTTGGTGCCGGGCTTGCCATCCGGCAGGCGTGCCAGCACCAGGTGGCAGACATTTTCGCTGAAATCATTATCGCCCCAGCTGATATAGATCTTTTGTCCGGTAATCGCATAGCTGCCATCGCCATTGGGCACCGCCTTGGTGCTCAGCGCGCCCACATCGCTGCCCGCCTGCGGCTCGGTCAGGTTCATCGTGCCGCACCATTCGCCTGTCACCAGACGCGGCAGATAGAGCGCCTTGATCGCGTCACTGGCGTGATGCTCCAGCGCCTCGATCTGGCCCTGCGTCATCAGCGGGTTCAACTGCAAGGACAGACAGGCCCCGCTCATCATCTCGTTCACCGCCGTGGTCACCGTCATCGGCAGGCCCATCCCGCCAAAATCGGGGCTGGCCGCAATGGCAACCCAGCCGCCCTCGGCAATCGCGCCATAGGCTTCGGCGTAGCCGGGCGAGGTGCGCACCTTGCCGTTTTCCAGCTTGGCGGGATGCAGATCGCCCGCGCGCTGCAAAGGCGCCAGCTTGTCCTCGCACAGCTTGCCGGCCTCAATGAGGATCGCATCCGTCACATCCGCCGTCGCATCGGCAAAACGATCCGTGCGGGTCACCCGCGCCAGATCGGCCACATGGTTAAAAATAAAGCGGAACTCCTCGACAGGGGCGCGGTAACTCATGGCATGTCTCCTTCCGATTCCGCGTCCCCCGCCCATGTGATCTTGCCCTGATACTTGGCAAACAGGCGGCGCGCGGCTATGCACATCCAGTCTGCAAGGTGCCGCGAACCGGTGCCGCCTTCAACCAAAACGCGGCGTCATTGGACCATTACGAAATGATCAAAACCGAAATCCTCGCGCCCGATGCGGCAGGAATTGACCGCGCCGCCGGTTTTCTGGCCTCCGGCGCGCTGGTCGCCTTCCCGACCGAAACCGTCTATGGCCTTGGCGCGGACGCCCGCAACAGCATGGCCGTGGCAAGCATATTCGAGGCCAAGGGCCGCCCCCGCTTCAACCCGCTGATCGTGCATGTCGCCAGCACCGAACAGGCGCGCCGCTATGTCGAATGGTCCGATCAGGCTGCGGCGCTGGCCCGTGCCTTCTGGCCCGGCCCACTCACGCTGGTGCTGCCGTTGCGCGCCGATGCGGGTCTTTCCGATCTGGTCACGGCGGGTCTGCCCAGCCTTGCCATCCGCGTGCCCGCCCATCCGCTGGCGCTCCGGCTGCTGACCGCGTTCGGCGGGCCGGTTGCGGCCCCCTCCGCCAACCCTTCAGGCCGGATCAGCCCGACAACAGCGGCGCATGTCATCGCCGGTCTGGACGGACGGATCGCAGCTGTGCTGGATGGCGGCCCCTGCCCTGTCGGTCTGGAATCCACCATCCTCGGCCTGACGGGCGCACCAGCGCTGCTGCGCCACGGCGGCCTGCCGATGGAACAAATCGCAGCGCAACTGGATCAACCGCTGGTTCAGAACACCGCCCCCCACACCCTGACCGCCCCGGGCCAGATGGCATCGCATTACGCCCCGGCGGCAAAGTTGCGCCTGAACGTGACGCAGCACCCTGATGATGCGCTGATGCTGGGCTTCGGCGCGATGGAATGTGATCTCAACCTGTCGCCCACCGCCTCCCTGAACGAGGCAGCCGCCAATCTTTTCCCGCATCTGCACGCATTGGATGCCCGAAAGACCGCCACAATCGCCGTGGCCCCGATCCCCGAAACCGGACTGGGTCGCGCCATCAATGACCGTTTGCGCCGCGCCGCCGCACCCCGCCCGCCACAAAACTGACAGGCCCCTGACACTGCGCAAGCGCGCGCTTCTTCTTGCCTTAAATATCCCCGCGCGGAGCGCAGCCGCAAGCCGCCTCAGGCGCGGCCCGCTGCAGATGACAGCGCCAGCGCATCAACCCCGAGATAGCGCAACGCCGCCTCCCATTTGCCGGCATCGGGCGTGCCAAAGACCAGATCGGGCGTCGCATCCACCGTCAACCAGCCGTTCTGCGCAATCTCGCCCTCCAGCTGCCCCGGCCCCCATCCGGCATAGCCCAGCGCAACGATGGACCGGTCCGGCCCATGTCCGGCACCCAGATCTTCCAGCACATCCACTGTCGCGGTCATGCCGAATGGACCCGATAGCGGCAGCGTGGTCACCCGTGACTGATACTCGCCCGAATGCAGCACAAAGCCGCGCGCATGTTCCACAGGCCCGCCAAAATGCACCGGCCGGTCCGCCAGATCGGGCACAACATCTACCGAAACCTGCTGCAACAAGCCGCGCAAACTCAGATCCGTGGCGGGTTTGTTGATGATCAACCCCATCGCCCCATCCTCGGAATGGGCGCACATGAACACCACAGCGCGGGCGAATCGCGGATCGCCCATCGCGGGCATCGCGATCAGCAGCTTGCCTGTCAGGTCCAGCCTGTCATCGCTGTGCTGCGCGCTTTGCGTGCCATCTGTCTGGTCTTGGTCGGTCATCTGCGTGATATATGCCGGATGCTCATGGATTCCAGACTGCACCCGCCGCCGCCCCGGTGCAAGGACGCTTTGCCTCATCATCCGCGCAGATTGACAGCACAATCCGGTCGCCGGAATGTGAGTTGTTCTTGAACGATGTTTGGCGCATGTCTGTAATGATGAAACACTTTGCCGCCTTCCTCGCCCGCTCCGCTCGTCTGGCCCGTTCAGCTTGTCTGGCCCGTTCAGTGCGTCTGGCTCTGCCCTTTGGTCTGGCTCTGGCAAGCACGGGCCTGCTCGCCACATCCGCGCAGGCGGAAAACCCTGCTGATATGGTCCAGATCCGCGTCCTGCCCGGCTGGAGCAGCGATGATGGCAGCCATATGGCCGCCCTTCACCTCAGCCTTGCTCCGGGGTGGAAAACCTATTGGCGCGCGCCCGGCGATGCCGGTATCCCGCCGATGCTGGATCTGGGCGGGTCACATAATCTGGCAGATCTCACACCGATCTGGCCAACCCCGCATGTATTCAGCCAGAACGGCATGCACACAGTAGGCTACGAATCCGAACTGGTCCTGCCCCTGCATGTCAAACCGCAGATCAGCGGCCAAGCCGCCAGGATCGCCGCGCAGATGCAGATCGGGATTTGCAGAAATGTCTGCGTCCCGGTTGAGTTTGCATTCACGCTGGACCTGCCAACCCAAGGGACCGAAGCGCAACAGCACCTGATCCGCACAGCCCTTGCCGATCAACCGGTCAGCGCCGGTCAGGCGCGCGTCAGTCACGTGTCTTGCACGCTGACCCCGATCCGCGATGGTCTGGGCCTGTCTGTCACCATCGACATGCCCAGCGCGGGCGGCACCGAGACCGTGCTGATCGAAACCGCAGACCCGCAAGTCTGGGTCGCAGAGACCAACAGCAACAGAACGGGCCACCAACTGACCGCCCGCACCGAACTGGTGCATGTCTCCGGCCAAGCCTTTGCGCTTGATCGTTCGGGCCTCAGGTTCACGGTGCTGGGCGCGGATCGTGCCGTTGATATCCACGGCTGCAAGGGCTGAACGGCTGCGCCGCAACCGCCGCAAAGCAACTTTTGCAACCTGTTTCCAGAGCATATCGCGTCTCATTGAATGCACACCTCAGAATGACCGCGTTGTTGTGCGAAAACTCTGCCTCATCCTGCACAGTGAATGCATAAATCCGATCAAACGCGATACGCTTTAG
>JBLRWJ010000062.1:0-13600 GCA_047921315.1 Rhodobacterales bacterium
GATGCTGGACGCGCCGCTGACAGGGCTGCCGCGTGTGGATGTGTTCACGAATTAGTATCCAAAGACGCGGAACAAGGCGCGCATCGCCGCCGCGCATCGCCGGGCCACCCCCCGGCACGGCGATTTGGCAGAGGCGGCCGCAGGTTCAACGGTCATAGGGATGTGGCAGGCATAAATTGCCATACTGAAATGTTGCATCGCCGCACCGCGGCTCTTTTACAGTTCGCCCAGCGCTCCAAGCCGTCAAAGGGTATATTGGATCATGCAGCGAAGGCCAAACAGCGTCATTCCTCGGCTGGCGGGACGCTTTGCGCGGCGGGATGGTCCGCTTGCAGGTATTTTGCAGCCTCACGCCGGGCAAAGGGCTTCATATGCTTGGCATGATTGGCCAGAAAATAGCTGACCCGCGCGGGATCATGTTTGGATAATTCGCGCAGCCACCATGCTACGGATTTCTGGATGAACCAGTCGGGATCATGCACATAGGCTGCGGCCCATTCCAACACGCGTTGGCGGATCGCCAGATCTTCGGGCTTGGGGTGGTTTTGTTTGGTCCATGGCAGGGTAAAGACCATGGCGGCGCGGCGTGTCCAGTGATGCGGGGATCTGGTCCATTCCGCCACGGTTTCGATCCGCGCGGGATCGGCGACAAGGCGTTTCTGGCCCGCCATCGCGGCCGCATCGGCGATGGCCCAGCTATCGCATGTCGGCACCCATGACGCGATCAGCGCCCATGCCGCGTCATCGGGTTTGATCCGCGCTTGCGTCAGCAGCTTGGCGGCGGCGATCCGCGCCTCGAAGATATCGGACTGCCACAGCGCATCGGCCAAGGCCACGCGGGCGGGCACATCCATCGCCGCGCGCCAGTTCTGCGTCAGATCGGTGATCTGCGGTGTGCTCAGCCCCAGATATGCGCGCGGGGCCTTGTGATATTCGGCCAGACCCGCCGCACGCGCGGGATCAGCATGGGCGCGCAGCTGCGTCAAGGCATCGTCAAGGGTCATTCTACTGTCACCGATTTTGCAAGGTTGCGGGGTTGGTCCACATCGGTGCCTTTGGCAACGGCCGTGTGATAGGCAAGCAGTTGCGCCGGAATCGCATAGAGGATCGGGGTCAGAACCGGATCGATGCGGGGCATCACGATCACCTGCCATGTGTCATCGGCGGCCGCATGCGCGCCCTCGGCATCGGTGATCAGCATCACCTTGCCGCCGCGCGCCATGACCTCTTGCATGTTGGACACGGTCTTGTCGAATAGCGCGTCACGCGGGGCCATGACCACCACTGGCATGGTCTTGTCAATCAGGGCGATGGGGCCATGTTTCAATTCACCTGATGCATAAGCTTCGGCATGTATATAGCTGATTTCTTTAAGTTTGAGCGCGCCCTCATGGGCCAGCGGATACATCATGCCGCGCCCCAGAAACAGCACGTCAGTCGATTCTGACAGTTTGCGCGCGGCCTTCTTGATGGTCCCGCTCAGATCCAGCGCCGCGTTCAGGGCGACCGGCAACGCGCGCAGCGCGCTCAGGTGATCGGCGAGGGCGTCATCGTCCAGCCGTCCGCGTTGATGCGCCGCCTCAAGCGCCAGCAGCAGCAGCACGGTCAACTGGCAGGTGAACGCCTTGGTCGAGGCCACGCCGATTTCTGTGCCCGCCATGATCGGCAGGGCCAGATCGCTTTCCCGCGCGATGGAGCTTTCGGCGACATTCACCACCGAAAGGATGCGCGCGGCTTTGCCCTCGCAATAGCGCAGCGCGGCAAGGGTGTCTGCGGTTTCGCCGGACTGGCTGACAAACAGCGCCACAGTCCGGGCTGGTATAGGCGGTTCACGGTAGCGGAATTCGGACGCGATATCGACATCCACAGGCAGACCCGCCAGCTGTTCAAACCAGTATTTCGCGGTCATACAGGCGTAGAATGCGGTGCCGCAGGCCACCATGCTCAGCCGATCAATGGACGTAAAATCAATGCCTTCACCGGGTAAGTTGATGTTATTGCCTTCGCCCGAGA
The DNA here is from genome assembly GCA_047921315.1 of Rhodobacterales bacterium. Classification (GTDB taxonomy): domain Bacteria; phylum Pseudomonadota; class Alphaproteobacteria; order Rhodobacterales; family Rhodobacteraceae; genus Seohaeicola. The sequence continues at coordinate 2,014 of JBLRWJ010000062.1, forward strand.
GATAAAATTGCAGCGCCTCGCCGATCACGCGGGGTTGTTCGGCGATTTCCTTGGCCATGAAATGCTTGTGACCTGCTTTGTCGACCTGTGCCGCTTCGATCTGGATGGTTTTGACGGCGCGGTTGGCCAGCACGCCATGGGCATCGCGGATTTCAAGGCTGTTGCGGGTCAGAACGGCGATGTCGCCCTCTTCCAGATAGGTGATCCGGTCCGTCATCGGCGCCAGCGCGATCGCGTCCGAGCCGACGAACATCTCGCCATCGCCATGCCCCACGGCCAGCGGGCTGCCCTTGCGCGCCGCGACCAGCAGATCATCCTGCCCTTCGAACAGGAACACCAACGCGAAAGCACCGTTCAGTTTTGCAATGGTCTGGCGTGCTGCCTCAACAGGGCTGGCCCCTTGCGCCATGTGATGCTGCGTCAGCAGGGCCACGGTTTCGGTATCGGTTTGGGTCGCAAATTCCAGACCATAGCCGCGTAATTCGGCCCGCAACTCGCGGAAATTCTCGATGATCCCGTTATGCACCACGGCCACGGGACCGGCCTGATGCGGGTGGGCATTGAGGACCGAAGGCGCGCCATGCGTGGCCCAGCGGGTATGGCCGATGCCGGATTTGCCGGCCAGCGGTTCATGCACCAGCAGGTCGCTGAGGTTGACCAGCTTGCCCACAGCGCGGCGGCGATCCAGACGGCCCTTTTGCACCGTGGCGATGCCCGCGCTGTCATAGCCGCGATATTCCAGACGCTTGAGCGCCTCAACCAGAAGGGGGGCCGCTTCGTGATTGCCCAGAACGCCGACAATGCCGCACATCAGGTGGTTTCCTTATTCTTTTTGGCTTTGCGCGCGCGCAGCATGTCCATCAATTTGAGCGCCATGCCCGGCTTTACCTCTTGGTGCGCACGCGCCAAGGCCAGCGCGCCATCGGGCACATCCGCCGTGATCACCGAGCCGCTGCCCGTCATCGCCTGATGCCCCACGCGGACAGGGGCCACCAGCATGGTGTTCGATCCGATGAACGCGCCGCGCCCGATCTCGGTATGGTGTTTCATCACCCCGTCATAGTTGCAGGTGATGGTGCCCGCGCCGATATTGCTGCCGGCGCCGATGGTCGCATCACCGATATAGCTGAGGTGGTTGGCCTTGGCGCCTGCCTCCAGAACCGCGTTCTTGACCTCCACGAAATTGCCGACATGCACATCCTCGGCCAGTTCCGCGCCGGGGCGCAGGCGGGCATAGGGGCCGACAATGGCGCGCTGGCTGACATGGCAGCCTTCCAGATGCGAGAACGCACGGATGCGTGCGCCGGATTCCACCGTCACGCCGGGGCCGAATACCACGTTCTGTTCGATCACCGCATCGCGTCCGATCACCGTGTCATGGGCGAAATGCACCGTGTCAGGGGCGATCAGGGTGACGCCATCCTCCAGCGCCTGTGCGCGGGCATGGGCCTGAAACGCGGCCTCGGCCTGCGCCAGTTCCGCGCGGGTATTGATGCCCAGCGTTTCAGCCGCGTCACAGGTGACCGCGGTGGCGCTCAGGCCGCGGCTGCGGGCGATGACGATGATATCGGTCAGGTAATATTCCTGCGCGGCATTACCATTGCCGGCAGCGGCGACAAGATCAAACATCACCTTGGCGTCAGCCATGATAATGCCGCTATTGCATAGCGTTATGGCGCGTTCCTGATCTGTTGCATCCTTGAATTCGACAATCCGCTCCAGCGTGTCACCCGCCATCACCAGCCTGCCATAGCGGCCCGGATCGGCGGCATCAAAGCCCAGCACAACAATGTCATGGCGCGCCCTTGCGGCCTGCATCGCCTCCAGCGTTGCGGGGCGGATCAGGGGCGTGTCGCCATAAAGGACGATCACATCGCCCTCAAAGGTGGCCAGCGCGGGGGCGGCCTGTGCGACCGCATGAGCGGTGCCAAGCTGCGGCTCTTGCAGCACGCATTGCGCGGTCTCGTCCCAGTCATGCGCGGCGGCGGCCACTGCCTGCGCGCCGTGGCCCGTAACGATCACGCAGGCGCTGGCCTGCAGCGCCCATCCCGCCTTCATCGCATGGACCAGCATGGGCGCGCCGGCCAGCGGGTGCAACACCTTGGGCAGGTCCGAATTCATCCGCGTGCCCATGCCGGCCGCCAGAATGACAAGTGCTGTATTCATGCTGTTTCTCTTTGCCCTTTTGCTGCGCCCGTTTTATCCGGTTGGCCCAAGGGCGCAAGGCCGCATCGGATCACGTCTGATTGCGGCATATGACAGGCATCGGCGACAGACCGCCGGAAGGGGCAGTATCATGAGAACGGTAATTTTCGATCTGGACGGCACATTGGCCGATACAAGCGGTGATCTGATTGCCGCGGCCAATGCCTGTTTTGCGCTGATGGGGGCGGGGGCGGTGCTGGACCCTGCGACCGATGCGGGCACCGCGCTGCGCGGTGGCAAGGCGATGCTGCGGCTGGGGCTGGGCCGGATCGGGCATGCGGATATCGAGGCGCAGATCGAGCGGTTCTATCCGGTCCTGCTGGAGGCCTATGGCGCGGCGATTGATGTGCACACCGTCCTTTATCCCGGCGCGATGGAGGCGGTAGAGGCATTGTCGCGTGACGGCTATGCGGTGGGGATCTGCACCAACAAACCTGCCGGTCTGGCAGAGACATTGATGACGCGGCTAGGGGTGCGGGATGCTTTTGCCTCATTGATCGGGGCCGATACGCTGGCGGTGCGAAAGCCCGATGCTGCCCCGTTGATCGAGGCGGTGCGCCGTGCGGGGGGGGATCCGGCGCTGTCGCTGCTGGTGGGCGATACGGTGACAGACCGCGAAACCGCGCGGGCGGCGGGGGTGCCATCGGTTCTGGTCACCTTTGGTCCGGGGGCCGTGGATGTGGCCGCGCTGGACCCTGAAGGGCTGATCAGCCATTACAGCGAACTGTCTGGCGTGGTGCGGCGGCTGATCGGCTGAAGGTTGACGTAAAGAAGTGGCGCTGCCGCATTGACGAATGCAGGATCGCGCCCCACAACATGGACATGACCCAGAACATCCCCGAAATATTCACCGGTAGTTTTACCCAGCAAGAACCTATCCCCGAAGACGGGATCGCGGCGGCTGTTGCGGTGATGCGCAGCGGGCGGTTGCACCGCTATAACGTGACCGCCGATGAGCAGGGTGAGGTTGCCTTGCTGGAACAGGAATTCGCCACGGCGATGGGGGTGAAATACTGCCTTGCCGTGGCCTCTGGCGGTTATGCGATGACCACTGCGTTGCGGGCGCTGGGGGTCAGGCCGGGCGACCGTGTGCTAAGCAACGCCTTCACGCTGGCCCCGGTGCCGGGGGCGATTGCCGCTGTCGGCGCGATCCCGGTTTTTGTGGGCGTGACAGAGGCGCTGACCATCGATCTGGATGATCTGGAGGCCAAGGCCGATCAGGCGCAGGTTTTGCTGCTCAGTCACATGCGCGGCCATATCTGTGACATGGACCGCCTGCTGTCGATCGCGGCGCGGTTTGATCTGCGCGTGATCGAGGATTGCGCCCATACGATGGGGGCGCGCTGGCGCGGGCGGCTCTCGGGCACGGACGGGATCATCGGCTGTTATTCGACGCAGACATACAAGCATCTGAACTCGGGCGAGGGTGGCTTTCTGGTCACCGATGATGACAAGGTCATGGCCCGTGCGGTGATGCTGTCGGGGTCATACATGCTTTATCCGCGCCATCTGGCCGCCCCCGCGCCGGATGTGTTCGAGGCTGTCAAATATGACACGCCCAATATCTCCGGGCGGATGGACCATCTGCGCGCGTCGATCCTGCGCCCGCAATTGCGGCGGCTGGGGGCGCAATGCGCGGCATGGACAGAGCGTTACCGCGTGGTCGAAGCCGGGTTGCAGGCCTGCCCCGGTCTGACAGTGATCGACCGGCCCGCGGCGGAAGCCTTTGTTGGCTCGTCCTTCCAGTTTCTGCTGCTGGACTGGGCCCCTGCCGCCATTGGCGATGTGTTGGCGCGCTGTGCGGCGCGCGGGGTCGAGCTGAAATGGTTCGGCGCGGCGGAGCCTGCGGGTTTCACCAGCCGCTATGACAGCTGGCGCTATGCCCCCAGCGCGCCAATGCCCGAAAGCGACCGTATTCTGGCCGGTATCGTGGATATGCGTTTGCCACTGACCTTCAGCCGTGAGGATTGCGCGCTGCTGGCGCGTATCATCCGCGCCGAGGTCAGCGCGGTCCATCAGGCGGCGTGACGGGGGCTGTCCGCCGGATTTTGAGTATTTGGGGAACAATGAAGCGCAGGCGGCAGGATACTGTCGGGCAGGTGTCAATCAGTGAAGGGCTTTGAAGGGCTGTGAAGGGCTTTGCCGAGCTGTGCGTTCACAGACTTTGGGAAATGCCGCCGCATCTGCCCGGTCAATGATATCGGGGGTATCCTGTTTTGCGGCCCCGCGGCGGTGGCGGTTTGGCGGCATTATGTTCATGCATGTTGACAGGTGGCGGGCTGGTGGGCAGCGTGAGGGCTGCTATGTGGCAGCAGGATGTGGCGGTGCTTGGCAGTTGACGCGACCCGGCAGTCATGTCTATTAATGAACAAGCGTTCAATAAATGCGGTATAGGCTGATCGGGGGGAGCCCAAATGTTCACAGCGACGATGAAATTCGACCTTGGCGAGGATGTGAATGCCCTGCGCGAGATGGTGCATCGCTGGGCGCAGGAGCGTGTCAGGCCGATGGCGGGCAAGATCGACAGCAGCAATGAATTCCCGCCAGAACTGTGGCGCGAGATGGGCGAGCTGGGCCTGTTGGGCATCACCGTGGACGAGGAATTTGGCGGTGCGGGCATGGGATATCTGGCGCATGTCATCGCGGTTGAAGAGATCGCGCGCGCCAGTGCCAGTGTCAGCCTGTCCTATGGCGCGCATTCCAACCTTTGCATCAACCAGATCAGCCTGAACGGCACGGTGGAGCAAAAGCGCAAATATCTGCCGGGGCTGGTCAGCGGCGCGCATGTCGGCGCGCTGGCGATGTCCGAACCCGGCGCGGGCAGCGATGTGGTATCGATGAAGCTGCGCGCGGAAAAGCGCAATGATCACTATCGTCTGAGTGGCAACAAATACTGGATCACCAATGGCCCCGATGCCGATACGCTGGTGGTCTATGCCAAGACCGACCCCGAGGCCGGATCAAAGGGGATCACCGCGTTCCTGATTGAGAAGACCATGAAAGGGTTTTCCACCAGCCCGCATTTTGACAAGCTGGGGATGCGCGGCTCCAACACCGCCGAGCTGGTTTTTGACGATGTCGAGGTGCCGTTCGAGAATGTGCTGGGCGAGGAAGGCCGCGGCGTGCGCGTGCTGATGTCGGGGCTGGATTATGAACGCGTGGTGCTGTCGGGCATCGGCACTGGCATCATGGCCGCCTGTCTGGACGAGATCATGCCCTATATGGCCGAGCGCAAGCAATTCGGTCAGCCGATTGGCAATTTCCAACTGATGCAGGGCAAGATCGCCGATATGTATACGGCGATGAACTCGGCCCGCGCTTATGTCTATGAGGTGGCGAAATCCTGTGATCGCGGCGAAGTGACCCGCGCCGATGCCGCCGCTTGCGTGCTTTATGCCAGCGAGGAGGCGATGAAAGTCTCGCATCAGGCGGTGCAGGCGATGGGGGGGGCGGGCTTTTTGGCGGATGCCCCCGTGGCGCGGATTTTCCGCGATGCCAAGCTGATGGAGATTGGCGCGGGCACATCCGAGGTGCGGCGCATGCTGGTGGGCCGCGAGATGATGGCGGCGATGCAATGAGGCGGCCATGAGGGCGCAGGGATGAAGATCCCGCCCGCCGTTTTGCTGGTCATGGCCGTTTTGACGGGGGCGGCGGGGGTTCTGGGCTATGTTGCGGGCAGCCGGCAGGCAAGCTTGAGCGAGACTGATGTGATCAACGCCTATGCGGATCGCTATGTGCAGGATCAGGGGCTGGACCCGGTGGATATCCGGCGGTGTCATGCGGTTCCCGGCCGCGATGATCCGGTCTGGCTGATTGTGGTTTGTGCGCAGGGGCAGGCGGCCGAGCGGGCTTATTTCGTGGGGCGCAATGGCGCGTTGCTGCATGAGGGGCTGGCCGGTGACAGGCCCTTTGCCGCCCCCATGGCACCGGAGGCGTGATGCTGCAGGCAGCCCGCGCTTATCAGGATCTTGTGGCGGGCTTTCGCTGGGATCTGCCTGTGCGGCTGAACATGGCCGCGCAGGTCTGTGACGATTGGGCCGCGCGGGCGCCGGAGCGGCTGGCGCTCCTTGATCTGTCCGGTCCTGATACAAGCGGCGGGGATGCGCGGCGCGTCAGCTATGGTGCTTTGCGGCGCATGGCCGATTCTTTGGCGTATCGGCTGGCAGCAGGCGGTGTGATGCGCGGTGACCGTGTCGGCGTGCTCAGGTCGCAATCGGCATGGACGGCGGCGGCGCATATCGCGATCTGGAAGCTGGGCGCGGTGTCGATCCCGCTGTTCAAGCTGTTCGGGCAGGATGCGCTGCGCACGCGTCTGACGGATGCGGGCGCGCGGCTGGTGATCACGGATGCCGCAGGCTTGGCGCTGATGGCGGGGTTTGGTCTGGATGTGCTGGTGCCGGAAGATGCGGCGCTGGAAGGGGCCGCTTTCGAGACGGTGGCCACCGGCCCGGATGAACCGGCGGTGCTGATCTATACCTCTGGCACCACGGGCGCGCCCAAGGGGGCACTGCATGGGCACCGTATGCTGGCGGGTCATTTGCCCGGCGTAGAGATGAGCCATGATCTGCTGGGGCAAGCGGGCGATTGCCTGTGGACCCCTGCGGATTGGGCATGGATCGGCGGGCTGTTTGATGTGGCCATGCCGAGGCTGGCGCTGGGCGTGCCGGTGGTGGCGGCGCGGATGGAGAAATTCAGCGTGGCGGAGTGTCTGGAGGTGATCACGCGGGGCGGGGTGCGCAATGTGTTCTTTCCGCCCACCGCGCTGCGGATGCTGAAGGCCGAGGACGCATCTGTGCCGGGGCTGCGGTCAGTCGCGAGCGGCGGCGAGCCTTTGGGCGCAGAGATGCTGGACTGGGGGCGGCGCGCCTTTGGGTTGAGCATCAACGAGTTTTACGGCCAGACCGAATGCAATATGGTGGCATCGAGTTGCGCCGCCCTTTTCAGCCCGCAGCCGGGCTTCATCGGGCGGGCGGTGCCGGGCTTTGACGTGGCGGTGATTGATGATGCGGGCCAGCCCTGTGCGGGGGAGGGCGATATCGCCATAAGGCGCGGTGCGGCCTCTATGATGCTGGGCTACTGGAACCGGCCGGAGGCGACGGCGGAAAAATTCCGTGGTGACTGGATGCTGACAGGGGATCGCGGTGTGATCGAGGACGGGTTCCTCCGTTTTGTCGGGCGTGAGGATGATGTGATCACCAGCGCGGGCTACCGCATTGGCCCTGCCGAGATCGAGGATTGCCTGCTGACCCATCCGGCGGTGGCGACTGTGGGCGTGGTGGGCAAGCCAGACGCGCTGCGGACGCAGATCGTCAAGGCCTATGTGGTGCCGCGTGCGGGCTTTGCGCCATCCGATACGCTGGCCAGCGCCTTGCAGGAGCACGTCAAGACGCGGCTGGCCAAACATGCCTATCCGCGTGAGATCGGGTTTCTGGACGCGCTGCCGATGACGGTGACCGGCAAGGTGATCCGCAAAGAGTTGAAAGCCCGCGCCCTGCGGGAAAGGGAGAGTGAGACATGAAGCTGGCATCAAAAGCGATCCCCTCATCCGAGGCGTTCCAGACCAACCGCGCCGGCCATCTGGCCGCATTGGAGGTGGTGCAGGCCGCAGCCGAGGCGGCCGCGGCAGGCGGCGGCGACAAGGCCCGCGCGCGCCATCTGGAACGTGGCAAGATGCTGCCGCGTGACCGCGTGGCGAATCTGCTGGACCCCGGCGCGCCGTTTCTGGAGATCGGCGCGACCGCAGCGCATGGGCTTTATGATGGTGCGGCCCCCGGCAGCGGTCTGATCGCGGGCATTGGCCGCGTGCACGGGCTGGAGGTGATGGTCCTGTGCAATGATGCCACCGTGAAGGGCGGCACCTATTATCCGATGACGGTCAAGAAACATCTGCGCGCGCAGGAAATCGCGGAAGAGAACCATCTGCCCTGCATCTACCTTGTCGATAGCGGCGGTGCGAACCTGCCCAATCAGGATGAGGTGTTTCCCGACCGTGACCATTTCGGGCGGATTTTCTACAATCAGGCAAGGATGAGCGCGAAGGGCATTCCCCAGATCGCTGTTGTCATGGGCTCTTGCACCGCAGGGGGCGCTTATGTGCCTGCCATGTCGGATGTGACGATCATCGTGCGTGATCAGGGCACGATCTTTCTGGCAGGTCCGCCGCTGGTCAAGGCCGCAACGGGCGAGGTGGTGACAGCCGAGGATCTGGGCGGCGGTGATGTGCATACGCGCCTGTCCGGCGTGGCTGATTATCTGGCCGAGGATGACGCCCATGCGCTGGCGCTGGCGCGGCGGGCTGTCAGCCATCTGAACCGCGCCAAGCCGGCCACCGTGCAATGGCAAACGCCGGAAGACCCCGCCTATGATCCGGAAGAGATCTTGGGCGTGGTCCCCGCCGATCTGCGCACGCCCTATGATATCCGCGAGGTGATCGCGCGCATGGTGGATGGCAGCCGCTTTGATGAATTCAAGCCGCGCTTTGGCGAGACACTGGTGACGGGCTTTGCCCATGTGCAGGGCTGTCCGGTGGGGATTGTGGCCAATAATGGCGTTCTGTTCTCGGAGGCCGCGCAAAAGGGCGCGCATTTCGTGGAACTATGCAGCCAGCGCAAGATCCCACTGGTGTTTCTGCAGAATATCACCGGCTTCATGGTGGGCCGGAAATATGAAAACGAGGGCATCGCGCGCCACGGGGCCAAGATGGTGACGGCTGTGGCCTCGACCAATGTGCCCAAGATCACGATGGTGGTGGGCGGATCGTTCGGTGCAGGCAATTACGGCATGGCCGGGCGCGCCTATCAGCCGCGCTTCATGTGGTCATGGCCCAATAGCCGCATCTCCGTCATGGGCGGCGAACAGGCGGCAGGCGTGCTGGCAACCGTGCGCCGCGACGGGATCGAGCGGGCAGGCGGCACATGGACGGCTGAAGAGGAGGCCGCGTTCAAACAACCGACCATCGACATGTTCGAGCGGCAGTCCCATCCGCTTTATGCCTCGGCCCGCCTGTGGGATGACGGGATCATCGACCCGCGCCGCGCGCGTGATGTGCTGTCGCTGTCGCTGTCGGCATCGCTCTGCGCGCCCATCGAGGAGACACGCTTTGGCGTGTTCCGGATGTGATTGCAGGCGGGTGGCCAACCTCGAAGCCTGCCCCGGCGGAACGGGCCGGAATGGATATTTGGGGCAAGAAGAAACAGGGGCGCGCCGCGCTGAGGAGTGGAACAGATGTTTGACAAGATCCTGATTGCCAACCGCGGCGAGATTGCCATCCGCGTGGCGCGCACGGCGCGAGCCATGGGGGTGCGCACGGTGGCGGTATATTCCGATGCGGATGCGGCGGCGGCCCATGTGGCGGCCTGTGACGAGGCGGTGCATATTGGCGGCGCGGCCCCGGCTGACAGTTACCTGTGCGGGGACCGGATCATTCAGGCCGCCCTTGATAGGGGAGCGCAAGCTATCCATCCCGGCTATGGGTTTTTGTCCGAGAATCCCGGTTTTGTGGATGATGTTGTCGCGGCGGGGCTGATTTTCATCGGCCCCTCTGCCGATGCGATCCGTGCGATGGGGTTGAAGGATGCGGCCAAGGTGCTGATGGAAAAGGCCGGTGTGCCGGTGGTGCCGGGGTATCATGGCTCCAATCAGGACCCCGAGCATCTGGCGGGTGCCGCCGATGCCATCGGCTATCCGGTGCTGATCAAGGCGGTGGCAGGCGGCGGCGGCAAGGGGATGCGGCTGGTCGAGGCGCCCGCCCGCTTTGCCGAGGCGCTGGAAAGCGCGCAATCCGAGGCGCGGGGGGCCTTTGGCAATGCCGATGTGCTGGTGGAGAAATACATCGAGAAGCCGCGCCATATCGAGGTGCAGGTCTTCGGGGATGGAACCCGTGCGGTGCATCTGTTCGAGCGCGACTGCTCGCTCCAGCGTCGCCATCAGAAGGTGATCGAGGAGGCGCCCGCCCCCGGCATGACCGAGGAGGTGCGCGCCGCGATGGGCCGTGCCGCTGTGCGCGCGGCAGAGGCCATCGGTTATCGCGGGGCGGGGACGATCGAGTTTATCGTTGACGGCAGCCGTGGCCTGCGGACGGACGGGTTCTGGTTCATGGAGATGAACACGCGGTTGCAGGTGGAACATCCGGTGACCGAGGCGATCACGGGGGTTGATCTGGTCGAATGGCAGCTGCGTGTCGCGGCGGGAGAGGCGCTGCCCGCGCGGCAAGAGGATCTGGCGATCAATGGTCACGCCTTCGAGGCGCGGCTTTATGCCGAGGATGTGCCAGCGGGGTTCCTGCCCGCGACCGGGACTTTGGCGCATCTGGGCTTTCCGGGTGGGTGCCGCGCCGATAGCGGCGTGCGCACAGGCGATGCGATCAGCCCGTTTTATGACCCGATGATTGCCAAGATCATCACCCATGGCCCCACCCGCGATGTGGCGCTGGCGCGGATGCGGGCGGCGCTGGCGGGCACGCAGGTGGCGGGGACGGTGACGAACCTTGGCTTTCTGTCGGCCCTTTGCGCGCATCGGGGCTTTGGGGCGGGCGATGTGGATACCGGGCTGATCGGGCGCGATCTGGCGCAGCTTGTGGCGGTGCCTGCGGCGCGGCCGGCGGATATGGCACTGGCGGCACTGGCGGCGCTGGGGCTGCTGGGGGCTGGCGATTGGCAGACAGGCTTTGCGCTATGGTCGCCGTTGGGGCGGCAGGTGATGCTGGAACATGCCGGTGCAGTGGTTGCGGCGGTTGTCACCTGCGCGGGGCCTGACAGGTGGCGCGTGGCGCTGGACGGTGCGGTGGTAGAGGCGATGCGTCAGGGCGGGCGCTGGATGCTGGATGGGCAGGTGGCGCCGTTGGTGCGCGTGACCGGCGATCTGGTGACTGTTTTTGCCGGCGCGGGGCTGGCCTTTCGGGTGATCGACCCGCTGGCGCGCGATGCCGGTGCCACGGGCGATGGCAATCTGATCGTGGCGCCGATGCCCGGCATGGTGAAGGGGGTCTTTGCCAAAGCAGGCCAAGCGGTGCAGGCGGGTGACCGGCTGGCCGTGCTGGAGGCGATGAAGATGGAGCATGCGCTGCTGGCGGCGCGCGATGGCGTGGTGGCCGAGGTTTTGGTGCAGGCCGGCACGCAGGTAGAGGCGGGCGCGGCGCTGGTGCGGCTGGAACCTGCCGAAGAAGGCCCGTCAGGGCCGGAGGAGGCGCGCGCATGATCACGCTGCATCACTGCCCGCAAAGCCGCTCCATGCGGGTGTTGTGGCTGCTGGAGGAGTTGGGCGTGCCCTACCGCGTGCAGGTCCATGCCTTTGACAAAAGCCTGCGCGCGCCGGAATTCCTGAGCCTGTCCCCCGCAGGCCGCGTGCCCGCGCTGGAGATCGACGGCGAGCGGATGTTTGAAAG
>JBLRWJ010000062.1:13700-15405 GCA_047921315.1 Rhodobacterales bacterium
TTTCAGGCGGCCCTGCCCCGCGCGGGAGAGGCGTTGATCTATACGCGGCCATTCTATCCGGCATGGGATGCGGGGGCAGGGGCCGCGCAATGAGTATTTGGGGAACAATGAAAGGCAGGCGCTGATGGCAGAGCAGGTCGAGATTTTCGAGGTCGGGCCGCGGGACGGGCTGCAGAACGAAAAGCGTGCCATTGCGGTGGCCGAAAAGATCGCGCTGGTTGATTGCCTGAGCGGGGCCGGGTTCCGCCGGATCGAGGTGGCGAGTTTTGTCAGCCCGAAATGGGTGCCGCAGATGGCCGATAGCGGCGCGGTGCTGGCGGGGATCACCCGCGCGCCGGGGGTGCGCTATGCGGCGCTGACGCCCAATATGCAGGGGCTTGGGGCAGCTTTGGCGGCGCGGGCGGATGAGGTGGCGATTTTCGGCTCGGCCTCCGAGGGGTTCAGCCGTGCCAATATCAATGCCAGTATCGCGGAAAGTCTTGCGCGGTTCGCGCCCGTGGCAGCGGCGGCGCAGGCGGCGGGTTTGCCAGTGCGGGGCTATGTGTCCTGCGTGACTGACTGCCCCTATGACGGGGCTGTGGCGCCTGCGCAGGTGGCGCGGGTGGCGGCGGCACTTTTTGCGATGGGCTGCTACGAGATCAGTCTGGGCGATACAATCGGGCAGGCGCGGCCCGAGACCATTGACGCGATGTTGCGCGCGGTGCTGGAGGAGGTGCCAGCGGCGCGGCTGGCGGGGCATTACCATGACACTGCTGGCCGCGCGCTGGACAATATCGAGGCCTCTCTGGGCTTTGGCTTGCGTGTTTTTGATGCGGCCGTGGGCGGGTTGGGCGGATGCCCTTATGCGCCCGGTGCTGCGGGCAATGTCGCGACCGAGGCGGTGCATGCGCGAATGTGCGCGCTGGGCTATGAGACAGGTCTGGATGCCGGGGTGCTGATGCGCGCGGCGGATATGGCGCGGGCCATGCGGGGGCAGGGATCAAGCGGGGGCGGGAATGATGTATCAGACCATTGAGATCGCGCAGGATGCGCGCGGCGTGGCCACGCTGTGGCTGTCACGCGCCGATAAACACAATGCGCTTGATGCGCGGATGATCGCCGAGTTGACGCAAGCAGCACAGGTGCTGGGCGCGGATGCATCTGTGCGGGTCGTGGTGCTGGCGGCGCGCGGCAGGAGTTTCTGCGCCGGCGGTGATCTGGGCTGGATGCAGGCGCAGATGGCGGCGGATGCGCAGACACGCGGTGTCGAGGCGGGAAAACTCGCATGGATGTTGCAGGCGCTGAACACGCTGCCCAAACCGTTGATCGGATGCGTGCAGGGCAATGCCTTTGGCGGCGGGGTTGGCATGGCCTCGGTCTGCGATATCGCGATTGGCGCGGACACGGCGCTGATGGGGCTGACCGAGACGCGGCTGGGCCTGATCCCCGCCACGATCGGCCCCTATGTCTGTGCGCGCATGGGCGAGGCGCGGGCGCGGCGTGTGTTCATGTCTGGCCGCAGGTTTGATGCAGCCGAGGCGGTGGCGCTGGGCTTGCTGGCCCGCGCCGTGCCACCCGCTGATCTGGATGCGGCGGTCGAGGCCGAGGTGGCCCCCTATCTGGACTGCGCACCGCAGGCGGTGGCGCGGGCCAAGGCGTTGCTGCGTTATCTGGGGCCGGTGATCGACGAGGCGACGATTGCCCATACCATCACAGAGCTGACCGC
>JBLRWJ010000063.1:0-15221 GCA_047921315.1 Rhodobacterales bacterium
ATATGGTTCATTGTTTTCATCGCCTCGATGATCAGCAAGGTGTCGCCCTCGGCCACTTGGGCGCCAACGCTGACAAAGGCGGGCGAGCCGGGTTCGGCCTGCATATAGACGGTGCCGACCATCGGCGAGGTGACGGCGCCGGGCAGGGATGCGGGATCTTGCGGCGCTGATGCTGCGGCTGGTGCGGGCGCGGTCTGGGCTGCCGGGGCGTATTGCATCTGGGCGGGGGGGGCTGCGTAGGTCACGCTGGGGGCCGCACGACTGACGCGCACATTCAGGCTGTCATCTTCGCCATATTCGCGCATCACTTCCAGCTCTGTCAGGTCATTCTCGCGCAGCAATTCCGCCAGCGCCTGAATAAAGGCAACGTCGCTGTCATGGTTCTTTTTTGTCATGTTATCCTCGACCGGTTCAGACAGGGCGGTTTGGGGCGGTTCTTGGTCACCCCTGCGCCATTCTGTCCCGCTTATAGGTCATCGTGCGGTCAGGGAAAAGCAGTCTGTGATCTGTTGGCGGGGGTCTGGCGTGATTGGTGCGGGCCAATGCGGCGGCGCTGTGTGAAATCCGGCTTCACCAGAATGAAATACCGTGTAAATATGGCCTGATCACAACGTATTGGGTGATTTACAGATGTCAGGCACCGCCCCTTGGCGGCACAGCCCCTAGAAGCGGGACAAGAAAAGGATGCCACAGCGCCAGTTGACCGGGGGGCGGATCCGCGAACGCCGCATTGCGCTGGGGCTGCGTCAGGTTGATCTGGCGCAGCAGGTGGGGATATCGGCCTCGTATCTGAACCTGATCGAGCATAACCGCCGCCGGATTGGCGGCAAATTGCTGCTGGATCTGTCCTCGGTTCTGGGGGTGGAGCCATCGGCGTTGACGGAAGGGGCGGAAGCCGCGTTGATCGCCACGCTGCGCGACGCGGCCTCAGCGGCCCCGCAATCGGTGCCAGAGGGGGGCGAGATCGAGGATTTCGCCGCGCGCTTTCCCGGCTGGGCGGGGGTGTTGTCAGACCGGCATCGCCGGGTGCTGGCCCTGGAGCGCACGGTGGAGCAGCTGGCAGACCGGCTGACCCATGATCCCTATCTGGCCACCGCCATGCACGAGGTTCTGTCCAGCGTGACCGCGATCCGCGCCACAGCGGCGATCCTTGTGGACCCGCGCGAGATCGAGCCGGAATGGCGCGACAGATTTCATCGCAATATCAACGAGGACGCGACACGACTGGCACGCTCTGCGCAGGCATTGGTGGCCTATCTGGACGGCGCTGGCCGGGCGGATGCCGCCCTGAGCGCACCGCAGGATGAGTTGGAACAGTTTCTGACGCGGCGCGGCCATCACTTTGCCGCGTTGGAGGGGGAGGCCGATCAGTCTGCGTCCCTGATCGATCAGTTGATTGACGGGGATGAGGCGCTGCAATCGGCCTCGGCGCGGGCGCAGGCGCGCAGCTATCTGGAGCGGTATCGCGCCGATGCGCGGCGCCTGCCGCTGGCGCGTTTGCGGGCGGCGCAGGCCGAAATGCCGGGGGATGACGGGGCGTTTGATCCTTTGGCGTTGTCGGTGCATCTGGGGGTTGATCAGGCCACGGTGATGCGGCGGTTGGCCAGCCTGCCTGCGGTTGAGGGCGGCGCGGTGGCACAGGGGGGCGGGAGCGGCCTGTCCGGCCCGGTCGGATTGGTCAGTTGCGATGCCTCGGGCACGTTGTTGTTGCGCCGCCCGATCGAGGGGTTTGCCCTGCCGCGATTCGGCACAGCCTGCCCGCGCTGGCCGCTATTTGCCGCGCTGAGCCGACCGATGACGCCGATTCGCCAGACCGTGCGCCAAAGCGGTAAGGGCGGGCGGCTGTTTCGCACCTATGCGATCGCGCAACCGGTGGGGCGCACCGATTACAACGCGGACCCGATGTTCGAGGCGCATATGCTGATCTTGCCATTGCGCCAGCCCTTGGCCCCGGCGCGGGACCGGGCCCCACCAGCGGCAGAGCATGACCCGCGAGAAGTGGGGGTGAGTTGCCGTATTTGCCCCGCGCATGGTTGCGCAGGACGCAGGGAACCCTCGATCCTTGCAGATGGCTTTTGACACATTGCCCCGCAATCGCAATAGTCGGCACTTGGACAGCACGCAACATCGCCGCAAGCGGCCCGATCTGTGCCTGCCGTCCGCTACATTCCAGGGGAGGGGAAAGTGGCATGACAAAACGCGTGCTCATCATAGAGGATGAGCCCAATATCATTGAGGCGATCAGCTTCATCCTGTCGCGGGATGGCTGGACGGTTGATACCCATTCCAACGGGCATGATGCGGTATCCGTGGTGCAGATGCGGGCGCCTGATCTGGTGATTCTTGATGTGATGCTGCCGGGGCGCAGCGGCTATGATATCCTGACAGACCTGCGGGCCCTGCCAGAGACACAGGATTTGCCCGTGCTGATCCTGACAGCGCGCGGGCAGGCGCGGGACCGTGAACTGGCACAACAGGCCGGGGCCAGCCACTTTATGACAAAACCCTTTTCCAACGCCGATGTGATCGAGGCGCTGAACGCACTGGTGGCCCCGTGACGGATAAAGCCAGCACCCTGTTTCTGGAGCGGCGCAGCTATCGCCAGCGCCGTTTGATGGATGCGGCGCGGCTATTGCCGGTGGTGGGGGCTTTGCTGTGGCTGGTGCCGTTGCTGTGGCCGCAATCGGGCGCGGACCCCGCCGCGCGTGCGGGCGTCAGCACATCCAGCGCGATCTTGTATATTTTCGGGGTCTGGACCTTTGTGGTCTTGGCGGCGCTGTTGGTATCGCTTTTGGTGGACACAAAATCTGACAGATCACCGGACGGGACGTCTGATGGCGCATCCGATGGCGCGGCTGACAGGTCTTCTGGCCGGTTTTCCGATGGCAACCCATTCTGACAGCAACCCGTAGGAACCGGCGATGGCCACGCTCAATATCCTGATCGCTGTGTGCCTTGCCTATGTGGCGCTGCTGTTCGCAGTGGCCTTCATGGCCGAGCGGGCGGCGCTGCAGGGGCGTGGCAACTGGTTGCGTTCTCCTTGGATCTATACATTATCCCTGTCTATCTATTGCACAGCTTGGACCTTTTATGGCGCGGTCGGCTATGCCGCGCGATCAGGGCTGGAATTCGTGACGATCTATCTGGGGCCAAGCCTTGTGATGGTGGGCTGGTGGTGGGCACTGCGCAAGATGGTGCGGATCGGGCGCACGCAGCGGATCACCTCCATCGCAGATCTGATATCATCGCGTTACGGCAAATCCGGGGGGCTGGCCGTCTGTGTGACCCTGCTGGCCGTGATTGGCATCACACCTTACATTTCATTGCAACTCCAGTCTGTTACGCTGTCTTTTTCAAGCTTTGCCACAGTGGATCCCGACGGGGTATCGCTGATGGCTCGTCATGATACCGCGCTTTGGGTGGCGGTGGGGCTGGCGCTGTTCACGATCCTGTTTGGCACCCGCAATCTGGACGCGAATGAACGGCATCACGGTGTGGTCATGGCCATCGCGGTTGAGGCGGTGGTCAAGCTGTTTGCCCTGATCGCGGTGGGGGTTTTTGTTGTCTGGGGGCTGGCGGGCGGCATCGGGCCGATGCTGGAGCGGATTGACGCCTCGGATATCGGACATTGGCAGATGGATGGCGGGCGCTGGGTGGGGCTGACATTCCTGTCAGCGGCGGCGTTTCTGACCCTGCCGCGCATGTTTCAGGTGCTGGTGGTCGAGAATGAGGATGAGCGCCACCTGCGCACGGCCGCTTGGGCCTTTCCGACCTATCTGCTGTTGATGAGCCTGTTTGTCGTGCCCATCGCGGTGATCGGGCTGGACCTGATGCCGCCGGGGGCAAACCCTGACCAGTTTGTGCTGACTGTCCCCTTGACCCAAGGGCGCGAGGGGCTGGCGATGCTGTCCTTTCTGGGGGGCTTTTCATCGGCCACCTCCATGGTGATTGTCGCGGCGATTGCACTGTCGACAATGGTGTCGAACCATATCGTGATGCCGATTTTCCTGCGGCTGACGCAGGGCGGTGCAAGTGGGCCATCCGATGTGCGCCATGTGGTTATTCTGGCGCGGCGCCTGTCCATCGGGCTGGTGCTGGGGCTGGGCTATCTTTACTACAAGGTGTCCGGCGGTGGCACGGCGCTGGCCGCGATCGGGCTGGTGTCCTTTGCCGGGCTGGCACAGCTTTTGCCCGCGATGATGGGCGGTATCTTCTGGCGCGGGGCCACGCGCAACGGGGCCTTGGCGGGCTTGGTCACCGGCTTTGTGCTATGGGCCTATTGCTTGCTGCTGCCGCAGTTCGGCGGCGGTGGTTTGCCTGCATCGGTCTTGACCGAGGGGCCATGGGGGATGGGCTGGCTGCGTCCGCAGGCCCTGTTCGGGATCGAGGGGATCGACCCGCTGCTGCATGCGGTGATGTGGTCGCTGTCTTTGAATACGGCGATATTCGTTCTGGTCTCGCTGGTCAGTTTCCCCTCTCCGTTGGAGCGGCTGCAAGGGGCGCAATTCGTCAATATCTTCGAGCATTCCAGCAATCCGCAAAGCTGGAAAGGTGGCATCGCGCAATCCGAGGATCTGATGATCATGGCGCAGCGTATCCTTGGCCCGGCCGAGGTGCAGACCTTCTTTCAGGCGCAAGCGACGCTGCAGGGGTTGCAAGGCTTTCTGCCCGAACCCAGCCCTGATTTTCTGGCCCGGCTGGAGCGGGAATTGTCCGGTGCTGTGGGCGGGGCCACGGCACATGCGATGGTGGCGCAGATCATGGGGGCGGCCACCGTCTCGGTTGAGGATTTGCTGGCCGTGGCCGATGAAACCGCGCAGATGATGGAATATTCCAGCCAGCTTGAGGCAAAATCGAACGAGCTGACGCGCACCGCCCGCCAATTGCGCGCCGCCAATGACAAGCTGACCCAGCTTTCGGTGCAAAAGGATGCGTTTCTCAGCCAGATCAGCCATGAATTGCGCACGCCCATGACCTCGATCCGCGCGTTCTCCGAGATATTGCGCGATGCTGAAGGGTTGGAGCCTGCGGATCTGACCCGCTATTCCTCGATCATCCACGCCGAGGCAATCCGCCTCACGCGGCTGTTGGATGATCTGCTGGACCTGAGCGTGCTGGAAAACGGGCAGGTCAATCTGAATGTCCGTGACGGGGTTCTGGCCGATGTTATCTCGCATGCCATTGCGGCAGCGGGATCGGATATGCACCGCCTTCGGGTGCGGCGCACGGGGCCTGCGGATGCAGTGATGCTGCGCACAGATCTGGACCGTCTGGCGCAGGTTTTCATCAACCTGATCGCCAATGCCCAGAAATACTGTGATGCCGCGCGCCCGGAACTGACCATTGCGGTGACACGGCGGGGGGGGCGTATTCTGATCGATTTCATTGACAATGGCAGCGGCATTCCCCCGCAGGCGCAGGGCATGATCTTTGAAAAATTCTACCGCGTCTCCGAAGGTCAGGCCGGGGGTGCCGGCTTGGGGCTGGCCATCTGCCGCGAGATCATGGGCCGTCTGGGGGGTACCTTGGGTTATCTGCCGGGGCAGGGCGGTGCGGCGTTTCGTGTCAGCCTGCCCGTGGCACAGCGCATGGCGGCACGGTGATTCGCGTATTTTGCAGGCCGGGGTTCAGGATTTCGTAACCTCTGCTGTGGTAACAGCGTTCTGAAACTGCAGAAGCGTTTTGAAACTGTAAAACAGCGGTGGAGGCCATGGTCGGATCAGCAACGAATGCAGGCTTGCGCCGAAAGGCGAAATTTGCGCGTGATGATCACGAAGCGCGGGCAATGTCGGTTGCGCGGGCGCTGCGCATGGGGCTGGAAAAGGCGGCTGATGTCGATCTGGGCATGGCCCTTGTGGTGCAGGCGGTGCAGCGCAGCGCGGCTGATCTTTCAACGGTTCTGGGCCAGATTCCGGGGGATGTTCTTTTGCTGCTGCTGGAAGGCCCGCAAGGCGCGCGCGGGTCTATGACGCTGGATGCCGGGATCATCACATCGCTGATCGAAGCGCAGACCATGGGGCAGGTGTTGACCCGCCCTGCCATGACGCGCAGCTTGACCCGCACGGATGCGGCCATGGCAGCGCCCTTGGTGGACGGCATTCTGACGCGGCTTGCAACACATCTGGTGGATCATCCCGATGCCTATTGGGCCAGCGGGTACCGCTACGGCGCAATGATGGAGGATAGCCGCAGCCTTGGCCTGTCGCTGACCAGCCCTGATTATCATGTCTTTCGCCTGACACTTGATATCGGACCGGGTGCGCGCGCGGGCGAAATGACCCTTGCGCTACCCTGTCTGGCCAATCCGGCCGACCGGATGTCTGCCCCTGATCTGGCCGAGGCGACGCAACAGTTTCAGGGGCGTGTCATGGACGCGCCTGTTCGGCTGGATGCGGTGCTGTGCCGGATATTTCTGCCGCTGTCACAGGTCAGCCGGTTCAAGGCCGGCGATCTGCTGCCGCTGTCAACCGATGTCTCGCGCGACATCGCGGTGGAAACTGTGGGGCGGCGCACAGTGGCCATGGCGCGGTTGGGCAAGATTGACGGGTTACGCGCTGTCCGGCTGGCCTTGAACGGGCAGGCTCTGGCTGGGCAGGCGGGAACCGGGCAGGCTGGAATCGGGCAGGCGGGGGGCGAAATGGATGTGAGCGAATGGGACAATCCCATCGGCAAGGCGGACAGGCCAGCGCCGATGGCGGACCTGGGCCAGCGACCAGCGGCGGCTGCGGGCCCGTTGCTTGGCCGTGATGCGGGGCAGGACGCGTCGCTTCCCGCTTTGGGACCACAGGCCGATGCCGGGGCTATACCGGATAGCATGGGCTTTGATGCAGCCCCGATGGGCGACTTCGAGGATAGCGATTTTCAAAGCGCCATCGATCTGGACAGTTTCGAGGGCTTTGACCAAAGCGATATCAATAATGGACCTGCCGCCGCATGATGCTGCGGGGCATGTATCATAAAGGCCTAGATGCCGCCCTGCGCCTCAAGCGTTTCAAGCTGTGGGCGCAGACCGCCAAGGTCATATCCGGCCTTTGCCGTGGCCTGCATGATCTGATCCACCGGCAGATGCCCGGCCTGACCCAGCGACCAGATGACCGAACAGCGTGTGCCAGAGGCGCAATAGGCCAGCACCGGGCCAGAGGCTTGGTCAATCAGGCTGCGTTGCTTTGCGACACGGTCCGGTGTCATGGTCTGATGCGTCAGGGGCAGGATATGAAACGCAAGCCCGGCCGCCTGCGCCGCTTTTTGCATCACGGCGGCGTGGTGCGATGGCGGCACTTCTTCATCCGGTCTGTTACAGATGATGGCGACAAAACCCGCCGCGGCCACCTGAGCGATGTCATCGGGGTGAATCTGCGGCGAAACGGCGTGGCGGGGGGTGAGGTGTCGGATATCCATGATATGCGTTTATTCCGCCGGAACCATCCTGTCCAGTCTGGCGCGCAGCATTGGCGCAAGGGCCATGCCGGCCAGCATCGCTACCGCAAAAACCCAGTGCCAGACCCCGCCATAGGACAGCGATGCGATGGCGGGTCCGGGGCAAAGCCCTGCCAAGCCCCAGCCTGCACCAAACATGGTCGAGCCAAGGACCAGATTGCGGCTGATTTTCGGATCGGTCGGGGCTGGAAATTCATCCCCGACCAATGGCTTGCGCCGGGGCACCAGCCGCCATGCAATCGCCATGGGGATGATGGCCCCGCCCATGACAAAGGCCAGCGTCGGGTCCCAGTCGCCGAACACGTCCAGCCAGCCCTGCACCTTGGCTGTGTCGGTCATGCCGGATACGAACAGCCCGGCACCAAACAACCCGCCTGCAATGAACGCATAGATCAGATGCATCAGATCACCCCCAAAAGATGCCGGAAAAACACCACCACGATACCGCCTGCCAGAATGTAGAAAACAGTGGCGACGATGCCGCGCAGGCTGAAACGCGAGATACCGCAAACCCCATGCCCCGAGGTGCAGCCATTCGCCAGCCTTGTCCCCGCGCCCACAAGCAACCCTGCAAGGATGATCACGACCGGATTGCTCGACACATGCGTGTCGACGCTGCCATAAAGCGGATAAAGCAGGATGGGCAGCAGGATGACACCCGCCAGAAACACCAGCCGCTCTGTCATTGTATTGCGCCCGCTGCCATCTACCAGACCGCCCAGAATGCCGCTGGCCCCCATGATCTTACCATTGGCCAGCAGATAGACCGCGCCGCCCGTTCCGATCAGCAAGCCGCCGATCAATCCCCAGATCCAATCCTGTTCCATCGCTGTCCTGTGTCCTGTCTGTCCTGAAAACCTGATAGGGTGGCGCGTGCTTTACAGCTTGTTGAGCGGCACCTTGAGAAACACATCGCCCTGCGCATCCGCCGGTGGCATTTGACCGGCACGCATATTGACCTGCAACGAGGGGATGATGAGCTTGGGCATGGCCAGTTGCGCATCGCGTTCGTCGCGCATCTTGACAAAATCGTTCCGCTGTTTGCCGTCACCTACATGGACATTGCCCGCCTTTTGGGCGGCAACTGTGGTTTCCCACGCGTAATCATCCCGCCCCGGCGCTTTGTAGTCGTGGCACACAAAGATGCGGGTTTCATCCGGCAGGGCCAGAATTTTCTGGATGGAATTGAACAGCTCCTCGGATGATCCGCCGGGAAAATCGCAGCGCGCCGTGCCGAAATCGGGCATGAACAGGGTATCGCCGACAAAGGCCGCATCCCCGATCACATAGGTCAGGCAGGCGGGCGTATGGCCCGGCGTATGCAGAACATCGGCGCGCAACTGGCCGATCATGAGCGTGTCGCCCTCGCCAAATAGCCGGTCAAACTGGCTACCGTCGCGCTGGAATTCAGTGCCCTCATTGAACACTTTGCCGAATGTATCCTGCACGATCTTGATCCGGTCACCGATGCCGATCTTGCCGCCCAGCCGTTCCTGAATATAGGGGGCGGCGGACAGGTGATCGGCATGGACATGGGTTTCCAGCAGCCATTGCACCTCCAGCCCCTCGGCGCGGATATGGGCGATGATGTCATCGGCGGATTTTGTATCGGTGCGGCCTGAGGCGTAATCGAAATCCAGCACGGAATCAATGATCGCACAGGCCCGCCCGGCGGGGTCTTTCACCACATATGAGACTGTGTTGGTGGCCTCGTCGAAAAAGGCTGTGACGTGTGGTTTCATGGTCGCGTCCTCCTGTGTTCGCGAACATATATTATCTATCGCATGTGTATCAAGAGGGCATGCGCCGGATGGAGCATGCGAAAGGCCGCTGAATTTGACCTTGATCAAGGCGAGTTGTTCCAATTTGGCTAAAATTCTGGTATTAAAGGGAGGGACCCGTATGAAGACCATTGAACGCCGCCGCGATATCCTGCGCAGCCGATTGTCTGAACTGGATAGCCGTTTGCATGCCATCGAGACAGAGCTGGAACAGCCGCACACGCAAGACTGGGATGATATGGCCATCGAGCGGGAGGGCGATGAGGTGCTGGAGCGTCTGGGGCAATCGGGTCTGGACGAAATCCGCCGGATCATGGCTGCCTTGCAGCGCATCAAGGCGGGCACTTATGGCGTTTGCGTCACTTGCGGCGCAACCATTGCGGAAGAGCGGCTGGATATCCTGCCCGCGACCCCGTTTTGCAAACTCTGCGCGGCGCAGCACTGAGACATGCTCCGCGCGTCAACGCAATTGTGCGATATGATCCAGCCGCTGGTAATAAGTCCAACAGATAGACCGACAAGGAGGAGAAGATGACGACATCGCTGCCAAACGACCTGATGCATCCGCTTGCCGATATCGAGGCCCGCATCCGTGCCACGCCGCCGGATCAGTGCCGCCAGTTGCACGCTGATCTGCGCAGGTTATGCGACCGTCTGGAGCATAAGGGGTTCGAACTGCCGGACCGGTTGCGCAATCTTGACCGGATGTTGACCGAAGCCGCCGTTGAGGACCAGTTCGACAATATGCCGGTCTGAACGGGGCTTGCCAGATACCCCCCTGATTTTGCACAGTTGTGACTGATCAACCCTGACGGGTTGGGCGATGGGCGATAGCGGGGGGCGGATGCGGTGGTCAGTTTGATCCGGCAGGAGCGGCGGGCAGGGGTGATGATCCTTGGGCCAAGCCAGCCGCCACTGAATTTTCTCGGCTTGCCGATGCGGCAGGCTTTGGGCCAAGCGCTGACCGATGCAATCGCAGCCCCTGACATCTCGGCCATTGTTCTGACGGCTTTGGGCACGCAGGACGGTGTTCATGCGCGCGGCCTGTCGGCGGGGTTGCCCCTGCAAGAGGCGGCAGACGGGTTCGGCCCGCCAACTGCCGGTGATATCTGCCAGATCATCGAACAGAGCGAGACGCCGGTTGTGGCGGTGCTGCACGGTGTGACGCTGGGCGCCGGGGTGGAACTGGCCTTGGCCGCGCATGCGCGTCTGGGCACAGGAGAGGCGATGATCGGCTTTCCCGATGTGATGATGGGTCTGTGTCCGGGGGCGGGTGCGACACAACGTCTGCCACGGATTCTGGGGGTGCCGCAGACGCTGGATCTGCTGTTGTCACAGCATCCACGGCTGTTGCGCGCCCGCCCGTTGCGCCCGCTTGTGGACCGGATGGTGCCAGAAGGGGAGGCGGGCGCCGTGATCGACGCCGCCGTGACGCTGGCGCAAGAGCTGTCCTTGGCGGTGGCGGCGGCAGTGGCGGCGGGGGAAGGGGTGCGCCGCATCCGCGATCTGCGCGATGGGCTGAGCGATTTTGCCGCCAATGCCTCTGCGATTGCCGCACGCCGCGCGCAGGTGGCCAGCAGCCCCAACAGCGCCGGGGCGCGCATCGTTGATTGTGTCGAGGCGGCCTGTCTGTTGCCTTTCGAGGCGGGGCTGGCCTTTGAGGCGACCGCCTTTGAGGATTTGCTTAGATCCGATATGTCCAGATCCTTGCGCCATGTCGCTTTTGCCGAGGCACGGGCCGCGAATATGCCCGAATGTGACCGCGCAGCACCGCTTCCGGTGCGTCAGGTCGCTGTGATTGGCGGTGGCGTGCAAGGGGCGCAGCTGGCGGCGGCCTGTCTGGCGGCTGGGGTGCAGGTGGTGCATTTTGAGCGCAGCGACACTGCCCTCAAGGCGCTGCAAGAGAGGCTGGCGGCGGCGCAGGCGGCGATGGTCAGGGCGGGGCGTTTGACGGCGGACGCGGCCAAGGCGGATCGCGCCCGCTGGCGCGGCACGATGCAGCTGTCTGATCTGGTTGCGGCTGAGGTGCTGATCGAGGCCGTGGCCGATACATTGCCCACCAAAACCCAAGTTATGGCGGCGCTGGATCGGCTGGCCATCAAGGATGCGGTGCTTGTGACCACATCGGCGCTGTTGGACATTGACGCGATTGCAAAGGCCACCGCCCGTCCCGCCAATGTGTTGGGGCTGCGGCTTCCCGCGCCGGCGCATCTGTCGCGCTTGGCCGAGGTGATACCGGGCAGCGCCACGGCTGACGCGGCGGTGGCCACGCTGGCGGCCTTCTTGCGTGACGGGTTGGGGCGGGTTGTGCTGCGCAGCGGCACCGGCGGCGGCAGTCTGGGAGAGCCGGTTCTGGCGGCGTTGCACGCGGCGGCGGCGGGTCTGTTACGGCTGGGCGTTTCGGTTCAGCGGATCGATGCGGCCTTGCAGGATTACGGGTTCGGGCAGGGCATCTTTCGCCAGATGGACCAGACCGGGCTGGAGGGGGCGCTGGCACGGGGCCGGATGGCGGCGGCGCGGGTGGCCTGCGGCACGCAACATCTGGAGGATCTGGACCGTCTGATCATGGCCGGACGGGTTGGGCAGGCGGCGGGGCGGGGCTTTTATCTTTGGCAAGACGGGCAGGCGCAACCGGACCGCGCTGTGGCGGCGTTGCTGGATCTGCCAGGGTCTGCAAACCCGTCTGAGAATGGGCCGGATACTGCAATCTGCGCGGCGCCCCTGTCAGATAAGGCGATCATGTTGCGCATGATTGCGGCCATGGCGAATGCGGGCGCACGCGCCCTGCGCGCGGGGCTGGCGCTGCGTCCGTCTGACATTGATACCGTGATGGTGCTGGCACACGGGTATCCGCGCTGGCATGGCGGGCCGATGCAGGCGGCCGATCTGGTGGGGCTGTTCGATATCCTGCAAGCGATGCGGCGTTTTGCCATCGAAGACCCCGCGCTTTACACCCCCGATCCCGGATTTGCCGCCCTGGTCAAGGAAGGCGAGACCTTTGGCGATCTGAACCAGACCGATGCCGCGCCGCGCCGCATACCGGGATAGGGTGCTGTTCGCAGGTCAGGGATGCGCGGGCGCGTGCCGCGCTCAGCCCAGAAAAACGCCGAAGATCACCATCATCAGGCCGATCACAGACAAAAACAACGCCCCCAGATTGATCGGCACCACACGTTTGACCGCATCGCGCAGGTCATCATCCGACAGGTTCGCGCGCTTTGCGGCAGCCACTTTGAAGATGCACCAGATCAGCCCGCCCAAGCCTACCACGGATACGACTGCACCGCTCCAGATCAATCCCTGCATTTTGCCTGCTCCTGTTTCGCGCTGTAGGCCATACAGCATCCTTGCAGGCCCCGCAACGTGGCGACTTTTCGCATCATCGGTCTTGCGGGCCAACAGGCCCGGCGCTAGGGAAGGGCATCCAACCGGAGGCCGACCCAAGATGAGCGATACCAGCACCGATGCCACCTACCGCGTTGCCGCAGAAGAATTGCGCGCCTTTATTGAGCGGTTCGAGCGGCTTGAGGCCGAAAAGAAAGACATCGCCGATCAACAAAAAGAGGTGATGGCAGAGGCCAAGGGCCGTGGCTATGACACCAAAGTCCTGCGCAAGGTGATCTCTTTGCGCAAACGCGACAAGGATGACATTGCCGAAGAAGAAGCGGTGCTGGAGATGTACAAGGCCGCGCTGGGCATGGTCTGACAGCCCGCTGTTGCGGTGACGGGATCAATCCGGTCCGGCAGATGACCGGCGGGATTGTCATGCATCAGCCTGTTGCGGCATTTTACGTCGGTCCCGCATTGGTCATAGGTCTTTGCGCAGCTTGACTGGCGCAAGAAGGTCATTGCCCGGGATCAGCGCAGTGGGGTCAGAGCAGTGGGCGTTTGCCCAGTGCACCTTTGCCCAATGAGCATTTGCCCAGTGCACCTATGACTGTCGATCTTCGCCATAAGGACTATATCCTCTTTTCTGGACAGTAGAGCCGCAATCAGGCATGCAGCCTGCGGGCAGAACCGGACCGCAAAACCGGTGACGGCACCGATGACGGCACCGATGACGGCATAGAGCATGGTAGCAGGAATGGGTAGTATCACACGATGCGCGAGATGACAGGCACCGCAGGTCTGACCCCGGCGTGGCGGCGACGGATTGTGCCGCTGCTCAGCCCATGGTCATTCGGCGCGCTGTTGATTGCGGCGGTGGTGTTGATGCCGATCCTGTCTGTTGTCTGGATCGCGCTGACACCGGGCGACAATATCTGGCCGCATCTGATCGCCACGACCTTGCCGCGCTATCTGAGCAATACCGCGATCCTGATGGTCTGCGTGGGCGGGCTTTCTGCGATCGTGGGCACCGGGGCGGCATGGCTGATCACGCGCTACCGCTTTCCCTTATCCGGCTGGCTGGAGTGGCTGTTGCTGCTGCCTTTGGCGATTCCGGCCTATGTGGGGGCCTATGCGCTGGTGGATATGTTTGAATATGCGGGGCCGGTGCAGACAGGTCTGCGTCAGATGATGGGCTGGACCTCATCGCGCGATTACTGGTTTCCACAAATCCGCTCTATCGGCTCTGCCGTGATTGTGTTGACTGCGGCGCTTTATCCATACGTCTATCTGCTGGCGCGCGCGGCCTTTCGTGATCAGTCCGCCGCCTCGGAAGAGGTGGCACGCTCGCTGGGATCAGGGGCGTGGGGCCGCTTTGCCTTTGTCGGCCTGCCCTTGGCGCGGCCAGCCATTGCGGCAGGTGTGGCCATCGTGATGATGGAGACGGTCAATGATTTCGGCGCGGTTGATTATTTTGCCGTGCAAACGCTGACGACCGGCATTTTCAGCGTCTGGTTGGAAAGCGGCAATGCGGCAGGGGCGGCGCAGATTGCCAGCGTCGTGCTGCTGCTGGTGATCCTGCTGGTTGGGCTGGAGAAATCAAGCCGCCGCAAGATCCGGTTTTTCAACCTGTCGATCCGTCACCGCCCCGTGGAAAGGGCGGCGCTGCGCGGGCTGCGCGGCTGGATCGCCACTGGCCTTTGCGCCTTTCCCTTTGCACTTGGGTTTTTGCTGCCAGCGGGGGTGATCCTGTCACATGCGATCACAAGTTCCGAGCGCTGGGCCGAACCCGCCTTGCTGCGGGCGCTGGGCAATACGCTGACGGTTGGGGGCATCGCCTCTGTGCTGACGGTTCTGGCCGGTGTTTTCATGGTCTATGGCGTGCGGCTGTCGGGGCGTAAACTGCCACGGTTACTGTTACCGTTAACCACCATCGGATATGCTGCGCCGGGCGCTGTGCTGGGGGTGGGGCTGTTGATTCCGCTGGCAGCGCTGGATCACCGCGTGGCGGATCTGATCGAGGCCGTGACCGGCGTGGATGTTGGCTTGCTGCTGACCGGATCGGCAACGGCGTTGGTGCTGGCCTATTCCGTGCGATTCTTCGCCATCGCCCAAGGCGCGTCCGATGCGGCGATGGGCCGTGTCTCGCCCAGCCTGCCGATGGCGGCGCGGTCCTTGGGGCGCAGTCAGGGGCAAGTGCTGGGGCAGGTCTATTATCCGTTGATCCGCGGCTCTGTCGCCTCGGCGCTGCTGTTGGTTTTTGTCGATTGTGTCAAGGAATTACCCGCAACGCTGTTGTTGCGCCCTTTCAATTACAACACGCTGGCCACCCGCGTGCATGATCAGGCCAGCCTTGAAAATCTGGGCGACGCAGCACCTGCGGCGATCCTGATTATTGCTGTCGGGCTGGCGGCTGTCGGACTTTTGGCGCGCGCGAACAGATAAGCGAGAAAATCCTCTTGTCAGCCGGATCATGATTGCGTAAACGCTGCTGCCAGTGCCCCTATAGCTCAGCTGGTAGAGCAACTGATTTGTAATCAGTAGGTCCGCGGTTCGAGTCCGTGTGGGGGCACCATATAAATCAATAGCTTAGCTATGGTTTAGGATGCCTCGTTAGATGCTGGGGTGACGCTCAGGGTAACAGTATCTAAGATACTGCCCCAGATGCCTTTTTCT
>JBLRWJ010000064.1:0-10621 GCA_047921315.1 Rhodobacterales bacterium
CTAATCCGGCAGTAGATCGGCCAAGGCCCGGTCCGTGACTGTAGACATTCGATTGAACGTATCGAACTGCTCGGCGGTTCTGGCAAGATCAGCAGCTGGCGTGGACGCATCCCCCCGCGCCATTTTGACCTCGCGCCAGAACTGCGCACTTTGCGTCATATAATGATTAAGCTGGAAATGATCCGTATCCGTCACCGTGCGCGAGGAACAGGCCCCGCGGATTTTGTGGATAAACAACGCATTGCGCCCGATAGCTGATGTGCGCACGATCCATTTTGTCGCGTGATGCGGCCCCAGATCGGCATGCCGGAGTACCAGATCGCGCCGCAAACTGGTTGGATGCGCCTCTTGGCCGGGGCAGCCGAATTGCGACCAGCGGGCATAGATCACATCGGCATGGTCGAATTCCGCCAAAGTCGATGGCAAGCCAGCCTTGTTCTTGGCAAACCAAAATTCATCCGCATCGGCCACCATCAGCCATTGAAACCGCCGCTTGATCCGTTCGTTCAGAAAAACGCGGCGGTAATGATAGCCCTGCCGGTGCCGTTCGGGCCGCTCCAGCAGCGTGATCCTATCGCGATGCGCCGATGCATTGATCCGCCCCACAGTATCATCGGTGCTGCCGTTATCGATGATGAACAGATGGTCCGCACCCTGCCAGATATAATGGTCAATCCATTCATCGACGTTCATCGCCTCGTTCTTCATGATTGACAGCACCGCCAGCATGGCCCGCCTTTCGGGTGCTAGCCGCGCCTTGAGCGCTCTGAACTGCGCCCGCTTCCGGCTGGCCCAAGGCTTCAGATCACCGATCAATCCCATGATGTCTTCACTCCGTCACGACACGACAGACGCCATAGGCGATGCCCCCGCCAAAAGCAAACCGCCCCCCGCTGGCGCGAGGGGCGATGCGCTGTCATACCTGCAAATCTCAGCCGAACATGTCTGAGGTGATGCCCGCATACCAGCCAAGGCTTTCCTCATAGGTCTGGCGGCGCAGGGCGTCATCCTCGCCCGTCTGGCTGACAAAGCTGGACACGCTGGCGATTTTCTCGTCATTCGCCTCATAGGATGCGCCAACCTTGACACCGTCCTCGGGCGCGATCAGCGACCAGCAGGTGTTCGAGAACCGCGCCGGGAACACGGATGAGCCCAACAACTCCCCCCGGATCGCCATTGCGGCAACCTTGGCCTGAGAATTGGCCGAATAGCCCGATTTCGGCATGTCGCCCTGATTGGACGCATCGCCCAGCACATAGATATTCCCGTCCACGCGGCTTTGCATCGTGTGCCCGGTCACAGGGGCCCAGTTGCCTTCGGTGATGCCTGCCATTTCGCAGATGCGGCCCGCCTTCTGGCCGGGGATCACGTTGCAGGCATCGACCTTTTCGACATTGCCGTCGATCACAACCTCCATCGTGTCGGCGCGCACCTCTACCTTGTCACCGCCAAAATCGGGGCCGATCCGCTCGATCATGCCGCCATAATGGCGCTGCCAACCCTCTTCGAACAGCGCCTGTTTGCTGTAATTCGCCTTGGGATCAACCAGCAGGATCTTCGCGGTCGGGTTCACCTGCGTCAGCAGATGCGCGACCATGCTGATCCGCTCATAGGGGCCGGGGGGGCAGCGATACGGGTTCGGCGGCGCGATCATGGCGAAACGCCCCCCCTCTGGCATCGCCTCGATCTGCGCCTTGAGCAGTTCCGCCTGCGATCCGCCCTTATAGGCATGCGGCATCTTGTGCTGCACATTGATATCCCAGCCGGGCACAGAGCCATCGACAAAATCGATACCGGGGCTGAGAATCAGACGGTCATAGGGCAGCACAGCGCCGCCTGCCAGCGTCACGGTCTTGGCGTCACGGTCCACACCAACGGCCCAGTCATGCACCACGTTGATGCCATATTCCCCCGCCAGCGTGCCATAGGAATGGCCAAGCGCCGACATGTCCTGAAAACCGCCGATATAGAGGTTCGAGAAAAAGCACGTGTAATAATGGCGCGCCGGTTCCACCAGAACCACGTCAATCTCGCCATTGCTGTCTTTGGCCAGATAACGCGCCACGGTCGCACCGCCGGCCCCGCCGCCCACAACGACAACGCGGGGGCGTCCCTGCCCCCAGACCATCGGGGCCTGTAGCGCAGCCGCAGCCGCAGCACCCGTTCCGATAAAGGCTCTTCTGTTCAGTTTCATGCTCAGTTCCTCCCTAGAAACATGCGGGATCACTCCAGATCCGCAAAATATGCGCCAAGCGCCGCAATCTCTTCGTCTGACAGCCGCCCGGCCATCATCTGCATCACAGGATGCGGGCGGATCTGCCGCTTATAGGCATGCATCGCGATCACGAAATCCTCGACCGGCCAGCCGATCACACCGGGTATGCCCTCGTTCGCGCCGCTGCGCTGGTGGCAGATCAAACATTCGCTTGCAAGATATGCACCGTAGGCCTTGTCCCCCACAATCGCGAGGGTCTCCTCCGATAGCTCCACCTCGCGGCGGCGCGCGGTGGGCGCACTTTCAGGGATATTGGCGGGGCTTGCCGAATAGCTGCGCAGATAGGCCAGCAGATCGGCGCGATCTGTTTCATCCTTCATGCCGCGATAAGACATGCGGGTATCGCTGACCAGTGATTTGGGGTTGTCGATATAGGCATCCAGCGTGTCGTAGTTCCAGATCATCCCATCGGCACCGGCGCGCACCAACCCTCTGGAATAACCGGGGTAATCGGCCATCGTGCCAGCTTTGCGACCGAAAATATTGTTCAGATGCGGCCCGACACGGTGCTCTGCCCCCGCGCCAACCTGATGGCAGGAACTGCAATCGCGATACAGCACCTCCCCGCGTTTGGCATCGCCCAGCATCTCGGCCTGCGCCGCGCCGGACACACTCAATATTGCTCCCAAAGCGAGAGCGGCGATCATCTTTGTGATCATCATAGCATCCTGTTCTTTCGCCCCTTCCGAAAACCCTGAAAGCGCGTTGAAAACAACCGTCTTTTCAAGGCAGGACCATTGCCCTACCGAATAAAGACCGGACAGCCCGAACGTGATGATGAAAAAGGGACGCTCGAGGGATCAAAGGCTTAAGGACCAGAACGCATGTTCCTGATCAGCCTGACCGTCAGCGCGGGTCTGCCTCCTCCGGCATCAGCCCACGGCATGATCCACGCCCTGCAACGTGGAGAAAACAGGGCCGGCGATGCGGCCCTGTTTCAGCATATCTTATTGCGAGACCGAGTGCAGGAACGCGTTGATTGCAGCGATCTCGTCATCGTTGCGCAAGCCTGCAAAGGACATTTTGGTGCCCCGGATATAGCCGCGCGGATTGGCCAGAAACGCGGCCATGGTTTCATCATCCCAAACGGTACCGGATGCGCCCATTTCCGCCATGGCGTTGGAATAGTTAAACCCGTCAATGCCGCCCAAGGTGCGCCCCATCACATCGTTCAGATGCGGCCCAGTGCGGTTTTGCGCGCCCTCGCCCACCTGATGGCAGGCCGAACATTTCCGAAACGCCCGTTCACCCGCAGCGACCAAAGCGGGGTCCAGACTGGCCGTCTGCACCGGCGCTTCTTCTTGCGTCACAGCGTCTTGCGTTGCGGCGGTTTCGGCAACAGGTGCCTCCTCGGCTGCGGCGGCCGCTTCGGCTGCCGCCTCTGCCGCCTCTGCGGCCTCCTCGGCCAGAAACGCATCGCGCGCAACGCCCTGATCCGGCGTCACATCCAACACCGTGGCCCGCATCGTGATCTCAACGCTGTCCTTGCAATTCTCCATGCAAGGCTCCTGCGAGAAGAGCGGCAATTCCACCTCATCACGGTCATCAATGATGAAACCGTCCTCGTTCGGCAGCTTTACGTCCAGAAAATTGTCGTATGACAAGACGAAATCATCATCCACCAGATCGTTGGAATAGAGCAGATAGGCCGTGATCGCATAAACCTCATCCGCGGTCAGGCTTTGTGCATTCCCGAATGGCATCGAGCGGTTCACGTAATCCCACACGGTGGACAGATGCGGCCAGTACGAACCGATTGTCTTCAACGGATCTTCGCGGTCCAGCGTGCCAATGCCGCCTGACAGCTTGGGCCAGTTGTCCACGCCTTCGGCAAACACGCCGTGACAGACCGCGCAGTAATCCTGATAGAGGTCATCCCCGTCTTCCACATTGCCAGAACCCGCAGGCAGGCCGTGCCCATCGGGGCGCACATCCAGATCCCATGCGGCCACCTCTTCGGGCAGCGCCACACGCCCGATCCCCAAGGGACCATCGCTGACACTGGTACTGGCCACGGCGGGGCGCACCATGAAGCCGATATCAAGGCTGGCTGGCGCCTCGCCCTGCACCCGCGCATTGGTCGGCATGGGCGTCACATTGCGGTCAGCAAAGTTATACGCCGCCACAAGGATAGCAAGGCCACCCACCGACAAGCCGCCGTAAAGATTAAGAGATTTCGACATTTTCGGCCTCCCCGTTCGGTTTTACCCACCAGGTCTGGATGCAATTATTATGATAGATCGAGTTCAGGCCGCGCACCTCGCGCAACTGGTTCTTGGTTGGCTGCACATATCCCGTCTCGTCATGGGCACGCGCCTGCAACAGCATCTCCTCGCCATCCCAATCATGGTCAAAATAGAACCGCGCCAGCGCCATCGGCTGACCGGGGGCGGCAAGCCGCGCCTGATGCCATGTCTTGCCACCATCCACGGTCACATCGACGCGCGTGATCGCCCCGCGCCCGGACCATGCCAGCCCTGTGATCACCAAAGGCCCCTTGCCATGCCGGATCGGAGATTGCGGGCTGGGGCTGGTGATGACAGATTTCGCATCCATCACCCATGTCCACTTGCGCGATGTGCCATTTTCCAGCGTGTCGGTATATTTCGATGTTTCCTCGCGGCTTTCCACAGGGGCATCGGCCACCTCGACCCGGCGCAACCATTTGACCCACATGTTGCCTTCCCAGCCCGGCACGACCAGACGCACAGGATAGCCATGTTCCTTGCGCAGCGCCTCACCATTGGCCTTGAACGCGACAAGCACGTCGTCCAGCGCCTTTTCCATCGGGATCGAGCGGCCGTTGGACGAGGCATCAGCCCCTTCCACATAGACCCATTTATCCGACAGATCGCCCGCCGCATCCAGACCAGCCTCGGCCAGCAGGGTGCGCAGCGAGACGCCGGTATATTCCATGTTGTGGATCATGCCATGGGTGAACTGCGCGCCATTCAACTGTGCGCCGGCCCATTCCATGCCGGTATTGGCCGCACATTCGCAGAAATACACATGCTGCTCACGCGGGAAGCGCTCCAGATCTTCATAGGTGAAGATCAGTTCCCGATCGACCAAGCCGTTGATCATCAGGCGGTAATCCAGCTTGGACAGCTCGATCGCGCCG
Source organism: Rhodobacterales bacterium (assembly GCA_047921315.1). Taxonomy (GTDB): domain Bacteria; phylum Pseudomonadota; class Alphaproteobacteria; order Rhodobacterales; family Rhodobacteraceae; genus Seohaeicola. Next base: position 5,397 of record JBLRWJ010000064.1, read on the forward strand.
GAATGGTGCCGCTCGAACGCGCAGCCCTGCGGCGTGATGGTGCCATCCAGCGCATGGATCGGCGTGAAATTGATCGAACTGATCGTATCAGCGGTCAGCCATTCAACATTGCGCCGCACCACATCGGTTTCAAACTTGATCGGCATCCCATAGGGAAACGCATCAACCGGATCACCCAGACCACTGGCCCATTCCTGCACCTCAGTGATCAGCGGGTCAGGCCCCGCCGCTTTTGCGGCCCCGGCCCCGGCCACGGCCCCGCCCGCGGCAAGCGCGCCCCGAAGAAACGCGCGGCGCGAGGAATTGGTGCCATTGGAGTTGGCTGTCATTTGTCCTTGCCTCCTTTACAGATCATCAAATTCGATTTTGTGAATTTGATAGAGTCAAACTTTCCCATTTTTTCTATAGTAATGAGGGCCTTAAGCCCCCACCACCTGCACACTTGTATTCGGGGTCACTGACACAGTGCCCTGTTTGCGGATGTAATCCTCGACCACATCCCAGATCTGTGGCCCCTCTGTCCCCTCGTTCACCGAGGCCCAGCCAGCCACGACATAGGTCTTGGACGGATCAATCGCCTCGCCCGTTTTGAGCAGGGTCAAATCGCTGATCCGCTCGCCCATCGGTTTGGACACATCGATCCGGTACCCCAGACCGCCGATGCGCACCATGTCACCGCCCTGCTGGTAATAGGGATCGGGGTTGAACAGGTTATCGCCCACATCTTCAAGGATCACATGGATGAATTCCCCCGTCATTTCCGTGCGATAGGCCTGACCATAGGTCATCGAGGTGACGTTGTGGATATCTTCGCGGGTAATGTCCTGACCGGGCAGGATGCTTGGCCCCCAGCGCACGCCGGGCGACATGGCGATATCGGCCTCACGTTCAGTCATCAGGGCATCACAGATCAGATCATCCCATGTCCCGTTGAAATTGCCACGCCGATAGAGCAGGCTTTCTGACTGGCCGATCACCTCGGTCAACTGGTCCAGATAAGGCGCGCGTTGCTCATCGATGACGGCGGCCACCTCGGCATCGGGGGTGATCACATCGCTGAAAATCGGGATCAGCTTGTGCCGGAAGCCCATCATCCGGCCATCGCGCACATCCAGATCAACGCGGGACACGAATTTCCCGTTGGACCCCGAGGCAATCAGAATCGTTTCGCCCACCAGCACCGGTTCCGGCAGCGCATCATGGGTATGACCCGTCAGGATCACGTCAATCCCCGTCACGCGGCCCGCCATCTGTTTGTCCACGTCAAAGCCGTTATGGCTGAGGCAAACCACAAGTTCGGCCCCTTCCGCGCGGGCCTGATCCACCACCTCCTGCATACGCTGGTCACGCACGCCAAAGCTGTATTCCGGGAACATCCAGCCGGGATTGGCGATCGGCATATAGGGGAAGGCCTGACCGATCACGGCAATCTTGACGCCACCACGCTCGAACATCTCGTAGGCTTTGAAATCCTCTGACGGCTCGTTCCATTCCGCATCGAAGATATTGGCCCCAAGGGCGGCAAAGGGCAGCCCCTCGACCAGTTCGCGCACGCGATCGGAGCCAAGGGTGAATTCCCAGTGGAAGGTCATCGCATCCGGTTTCAACGCGTTCATCACGTTGACCATGTCCTGCCCTTCGGTTTTCCAGCAGGTGTAGGAGCCGTGCCACGTATCGCCGCCATCCAGCAGCAGCGCATCCGGGCGATCTGCGCGGATCGCGTTGATCACCGTGGCCACGCGGTCCAGACCGCCAACGCGCCCATAGGTCCGCGCCAGCGACGAGAAATCATCATAAGTCAGCGCATAGGCCAAGGCGCTGCCATCCGCGATCCCGTAAAGTTTGCGGAAATCAGCGCCAGTGATATGCGGCACATGGCCCTTGTTGACGCCCACACCAAGGTTGATCTCCGGCTCGCGGAAATAGACCGGCTTGAGCTGAGCATGAATATCGGTGATGTGGATCAGCGACACATTCCCGAATGTGTCAAATTCCAGCAGTTGATCCTGTGTCAGGCTTTGCTGGGCCGCTAGACGCGCCCAGTTGCCGAAACCCGATGCGCCCACCAGCGCCGATGCGGCCATGCCGACTTGCAGAAAATCACGGCGAGAGATCATTGGCTCTGGCTCCGAAGTGTTTGAGTGTTTCCATTCCGCTGCCCGAAATGGCCAGCAGATTGGCCAAATTGGCCTGCGATTTCAAATCATTACATGTGGTGCGCCGGGGGCGGGCATGCCGCCCCCGGCGGCTTGATCAGTTGCGGACCGAGGGGCCCTCGACCGACAGGCCATTGCCACGGCTGGCCACATAAAGTTCCAGCGCAACAAATTCGGGGCTACCTGGATCGAATGTGTGCCCGCGTGTGTCGCGGACACAGCCACGGAAACGCTCCTGAGCCTGGTTCAGCCTTGCGTTTTTCAGACGGTAGGTCGGAAACCCGTTGATCTGGCCTTGGCTCAGGTGATCGGCGCGGATCATGTTGCCCCAGTTATCTTCATGGCAATTCGCACAGGACAGTTCCAACTGGCCGAAACGGGTGTAATACATCTCTTTACCCGCTTCCCATGTCGCCTGCACCGGACCGTCAATGGCGACATCCACCGGCATCCCGCGCGACTGCACCGAGATAAGCGCCTCCATATTGGCCATTTTGCGGCTGGTATAGCCATAAGGCTCGGCTTGCATATTGGTCTCGCGGCAGTCATTGATCTGCATCACAAGGGTGCGCACTTCGCCTGCGGCCTCGTTCCACTTGGGGTATACCGCGCGCACACCCTTCATGCTGTCCTCGACATCGCCATGACAGGACGCACAGGATTTACCTGCCGCACCTTCCACAGTATCCCACTGTTCCTGCCCGATATCGACAAAGATCATGCCGGGATTGTCAAAATCATCCATCTGCAACGCCTGCGTCTCATCCTCGCGGAAGCGCCAGCCGGAATAGATAGTGTCCAGCACATCGGACAGATGCGCCGGGGCGGCGGCCTCGGTGACCGATTCAAGTTCGCCGTTCAGAACCAACTGATCCTCATCAGGATCGGCCAGCGAGACCGCCGGGACCGACAGCAGCAGCGCGGCCACAGCCGTCATTGCCTTAAATTTCATATGATTCCCTCCCTTGTGGTTGCCCCGGGCGCGGCAGGTTTGCCAGCCGCGCCAAAGAATATTGCCAAGCTGTTCAACCTCAGGCGACAGCGACAGACTTCACGTCCTCATAGACGTCACCGTCATCGTCGTACCAAGTGAATTTCAGATCACCGGATTCGGGGATCAGCGCTTCAAACTCGAAATACGGGTTGGTGGAAATCGCGGGTTCCATCGTGATGTCGATAACCATCTGGCCATTGAACTCACAGGTGAAGCGATTGATGATCGAGCGCGGGATGGTGGTGCCGTCAGCGTTTCTGCGCTGGCCGGATTCCATCTGGTGGCTGATCAGCGTCTTCAGAACGACCGATTCGCCCGCCGAAGCGCTGCTGGGGGCCTTGACACGGGGTCTTACACCTTCTGCCATTTTATCTCTCCTAAATCTCTGAATGCAGTTGCGGATGCTGGCCTTGTGACCAGCGAACCATGCCGGTTCAGCCGCCGCAGCCGCCGATGGTGACTTTCACGTTTGCTGTGGCCTTGGCAAAGCTGCCATCGGCCATCTGCGCCACGGCCACCACATCCTGTGTGCCGGCCAGCCGGATGCGGGTCGATGCCGAATGCGCGCCGGCCATGTCGCCGAACTTGAAAGTCGCCACACCCGGTGTCGGGTTGCCCATGGCCAGAACCATGATCGCCACGGCACCTTCCGCTTCCACACCGATTGGCACAGTGTTGCCGTTCTCGGCGATTTCGGGTGCGGTCAGCGTCACGCCGCCCTCGGCCATGTCAGCCCCGCCGGTAAAGGCGGCGATGGCATCATCTGCGGCGGCTGTTGCGTGCATGGGCAGCATTGTCAGAACGACAGCCCCCATGCCCAGCGCCAATGTATCGCGTCTTGTCAATTCCATGTCTGCTGTCTCCTTATGTCCCAAAAATCCTGCTCACGCGTCCCTGCGATCAATCGTCTGTCAGCGTCAGCAGGAATGCGACCACGTCCTCGATCTGCTGTGCAGAAAGGACGGGCTCAAGCGCACCGGCGGCCTTGCCGGTGTAACCGTCTCCAGGGCGGATAAACCCTTCCGTTTTGTAAAAGGCGGGCATAATCGTGCCTTCATACATCATTTTCGCATTTGCAACGATACCGCGCAAATCGGCTTCTTCCCAGCGGCTACCGACACCGTCCAGCATCGGGCCAACAGTGCCCGGAAATGCCGCGTCAACGGTTGTCACTTCGTGACAGGCAACGCAGTTTCCCAAGGCGCGGCTGGTAAAGGTTTTCAGACCTTCTTCCGCATTGCCCGGCACGCCGGTCAATGACGTAGCCACGGCGCCATATTCGTAAACCACATCAGACGGCGCCACAGGCTCCGCCGCGATGGCACCGGTTGCCGCAAGCGATGCCGCCAATGTGAGTGTTGAAAGCTTCATGTTCCCTCCCTGAGCTGTCAGTCTGTCGTGCTGGACCAGCTTGGTATACCGTAGTCCACGCGCCACCTGTCACGCAACAACAAATTCACAAAAATGAATTTGCTTATATGAATGCAGCTGCAGCATTTCAGCTCAAAACGCGGCATTGCCCTGCCCGCCTGCGCCTATTGCGCCATCAACCGGCTGAGATATCTCTGGAACGTCTCATCCCCGTCATAGCCCTCTTGCTTGACCCAGCGCAGCATGGCCAGAGTGGTGAATTTTCCAAATGCGCCCGGCATTTGCGCCACTGCCGCACGCGGCGCGGTCACATCCGCTGCCACCTCTTGGGGCAAGAACATCACGGTCGGCGTGAACAGCATCCCCCATTTCCGCGCCATGTCTTTCTCGGGCAGGGTCTGGCCGTCAAAATCGGTCACATCGACATCGCCAAACATGTTCATCTGGATGACAAAGTAGTTTTCGCGCAGGAACGAATCAATTTCCGAATCAGGAAAGACCTCTTCGTGCATCTGGCGGCAATAGATACAGCCGCGCTGCTCGAAGATGATGGCAAGGCGCTTGCCCTCTGCATTCGCCTCGGCCAGATCGTCGCGCAGGTCCTTGAATGTATCGCGCATCCATGCGGCCTTGTGCAGCCCGTCATCGCCGATCTCAGACGCCATGACGGGCGTTGTCGCCAGCAGCGCTGTCATTACCGCCGC
>JBLRWJ010000064.1:10721-15143 GCA_047921315.1 Rhodobacterales bacterium
ATCCTCGTGATCCCGCCCGTTCTTGCTTGTGTCATGTGATCCCCCGCTCTTTTTCGCGTGCCGTTCAGCCGATTGTCATAAAGCCGGGAAACCAGCGAATCATGGCATCGGCAATCATGTTGACCGCATTGGTCGCAATCAGCACCGCAAAGATGATCAGCATGACACCCATCACCTTTTCAACATGGCCAAGATATTTGCGGTTGCGCTGCATCCAGCCCAGAAACGGTTTGGCAAACAGCGCCGCCACTACAAAAGGCGCAGTCATCGCCAAGCCGTACACCAACAGCAGGCTGCCCCCCTGCCAGACATCGCCCATACCGCTGGCCACCATCAGAATCGCCGCCAGTGCCGGGCCAACACAGGGTGTCCAGCCAAAGCCAAAGGCCAGCCCCATAACATAGGCGCCGATCATCGTCGTCGGCGCGGCGGTGCTTTCGATCCGCGCTTCCCGGTACAGAAGCCCGATCCGGATAATGCCCAGAAAATGCAGCCCAAAGATCAACAGCACCGCCGCCGCCACATAGGACAAGGGCTGGCGCCACTGCGCAAAAGTCTGCCCCAGCGCCGTAGCCCCCATACCCAATAACACAAAGATCGTGCTGACCCCCAGCGCGAAACAGACCGCCGAAACCACGAGCCGCCGTTGCGCCCCGGTGGCAATGGCCCCGTCCTCGCGCAGCTCTGACATGGAAATCCCCGCCATGTAGCACAGATAAAACGGCACCATCGGCAAAACACAGGGCGTGAAAAACGATAGCAGCCCCGCCAGCGCCGCCCCGGCATAGGAAATGTCCAGCATGAGCAGGACTCCTTGAATTATTCACATATTCAGATTACATTTTGTGTACCGTTGTCGTCAATCTATGGCGGCGTCAATCACCCAAGTCGTCTGGCCCTCCAATCCGTCTGGTTTCATCATGCACCGCATGCGCTTACTTTTCCGTCACATTACCCCCGCCAGCCTGATGGCTGCGCTGACGCTTTGGATCAGCGCGGTTGCAACACCTGTGGTAGCGGCGGAACTGGTCATGATTGACCGTCAGGGATGCGCCTATTGCATCGCGTGGAAGAAAGAGGTGGGCATCGCCTATCCCAACACAGACCTTGGCCAATTTGCGCCGCTGCGCATCGTCGATATCCGCGATGGCGCGCCCGATGGCATCCGCTTTTCGCGCCCCGCCATGTTCACCCCCACCTTCATCCTGATCCAGAACGACATTGAAATCGGCCGGATCGAAGGCTATCCCGGGGAAGATTTTTTCTGGGGATTGCTGGAGAAAATGCTAAAGGAGAAGACGGATTTCATCGGGTCAAGCTGATATCCGCCGCTTGGCTGGCGCAATCGGACGGTGCGGCCACCCGTCCGCGCTGCAACACGCCGTGGTGGACAGTGACGATACAAGCCCTGATGATACAGCCAATACCGACCATCGCCGCTGGCCACAGATATGTGCGGCAGGATCGCAGCAAGGAACAAGACGCGTGCCACTGCCGGTTATCACAGACAGCATCTCGGAAGAAGAGATGGACCTCTTTGTCGAAAATGCGACGACAGCCAGTAACTTTCTGAAAGCCATCAGCCACGAAGGCCGCTTGCTGATCCTGTGCCATCTGGTCTCGGGCGAGAAATCCGTGACCGAGCTGGAAGACCTGCTCTCAGCCCGCCAAGCCGCCGTCAGCCAGCAATTGTCGCGCCTGCGGCTCGAGGGTCTGGTGATCCCGCGCCGCGATGGCAAGGTGATCTATTACCGGTTGGCCGATGAACGGCCCAAGCGTATACTTGAAGTTGTCTATGACCTGTTCTGCGCGGATGACGCGCAGGCGGATAGATGAACTTTACCGGATCGGGGAGGATCGGGCGATGTTCGACATGATCAGTGACAGCGCGCTGGTGGCATTTATCGGCATGGCAAGCGGCCTGTTGCTGGGCCTTGCCGCCCGGCTTGGGCGGTTCTGCACCATGGGGGCGATCGAGGATATGCTCTATGGGCAGAACGATACCCGGATGCGGATGTGGGTGCTGGCCATCGGACTTTCCGTGATGGGCACCTTCGGGTTGATGGCCACCGGCCTGCTGGAACCCGAATTGTCCTTTTATCTCTCGATCCGCTGGATGCCGCTGGTGAGCGTCATCGGCGGGCTGATGTTCGGCTATGGCATGGCGCTTGCGGGCAATTGCGGATTCGGCTCCATCGCGCGGCTGGGCGGTGGTGATATGCGGGCCTTTGTGATCGTGCTGGTCATGGGCCTGTCTGCCTATTTCGTGATGTCCGGCCCGCTGGCCCCGCTGCGCGCCATGTTGGTCAATCAACAAGACGTGGTCACCGGCGAAATGCCCCCCGGACTGGCGCATCTGCTTGCGGATCTGACAGGCGGATCGATCGCACTGATCGGTATGGGGCTGGGGGCCGTGATCGTGGCCGGCGCGCTGGCCTCGTCACGGTTCCGCGCCAATCGCAACGCGATGTTCTGGGCGGCGGTCGTGGCTCTTGCCATCGTCAGCGGCTGGGCGGGCAGCTACTGGGTCGCGACCACGGGATTTACCGATATGCCGGTGGTGTCGCACAGCTTTTCCGCCCCGGTCGGGGAAAGCCTGCTCTACGCCATGACCGGATCGGCGCGCGCGCCGTCCTTTGCGGTGGGATCCGTCGCTGGCGTCATTATCGGGGCCTTCATCGGCTCGCTTTTCAAGGGGCATTTCCGATGGGAAGCCTGTGAGGACCCGCGCGAATTGCGCCGCCAGATCACCGGCGCAGCACTTATGGGCGTGGGCGCGGTGCTGGCCCTTGGTTGCACCATCGGACAGGGTATCTCAGCCTTTTCGGTATTGGCCTTTTCTGCCCCTGTCACCTTCTTGGCCATCCTTGCGGGGGCGGCATTCGGGCTGCGCCAGTTGATCGAAGGCTTCCAACCAGCCGAATAGGCAGGATTTGAGTATTTGAAGAACAATGAAGCCATGCAGCGCCCTGCCCTTCATTGTTCTTTAAATACTCATCCCCCGCCAAACACAGACACAATGGCCAAAAACTTGCAAAAAGGGGGCCGCAAAGCCCCCTTCCTGATCTTCTATCTGTTACGGATCAGACCTTTTCCTGCGTGTATTTGCGCAGTTCGGCCCGGGCGACCTGACGGCGGTGCACCGCATCGGGGCCATCGGCCAGACGCAGCGTGCGGACATGGGTCCATTTATGGGCCAGCGGCGTATCCTGACTGACACCTTGGCCGCCGAACATCTGCACCGCCTCGTCGATCACCTTCAGCGCGACGCGGGGGGCGATCACCTTGATCTGGCTGATCCATGGCGCGGCGGCGCGTTTGTCGCCCTGATCCATATACCACGCCGCCTTGAGGCAGAGCAGGCGCGCCATTTCGATTTCCATCCGGCATTCCGCGATGATGTCGTAATTGGCCCCCAACTGCGCCAGTTTCTTGCCAAAGGCTTCGCGCGCCAGCGACCGTTTGCACATCAGTTCCAGCGCCGATTCCGCCTGACCTATGGCGCGCATGCAGTGGTGGATGCGGCCCGGCCCAAGGCGGCCCTGGCTGATCTCGAAGCCGCGCCCCTCGCCCAAAAGCAGCGCATCGACCGGCACGCGCACATCGGTAAAGCGGATATGCATATGGCCATGGGGCGCGTCATCATTGCCGTATACCTCCATCGGGCGCAGGATCTCGATCCCCGGCGCGCCGGCAGGCACCACGATCATCGAATGGCGTGCATGTTTGGGTGCATCCTCGCCGCCTGTGCGCACCATGACGATATAGACCTTGCAGCGCGGATCGCCCGCCCCCGAGGCCCACCATTTTTCACCGTTGAGCACATAGTGATCGCCATCACGCACGCAGGACATCGCCACATTTGTCGCGTCCGAGCTGGCCACATCCGGTTCCGTCATCAGATAGGCCGAGCGGATCTTACCCTCCAGCAGCGGGGCGAGCCATTCCTCCTTCATCGCCGCCGTACCGTAGCGTTCGAACACTTCCATATTGCCGGTATCGGGGGCGGCGCAGTTGAACACCTCGGCGCCCAGCGGGGTCTTGCCCATTTCCTCGGCAAAATAGGCATATTCCACCGTGCTCAGGCCAAAGCCCTTCTCGCTATCGGTCAGCCAGAAATTCCATAGCCCTTCGGCTTTGGCCTTGGCTTTCAGGCCTTCCAGAATTTCTGTCTGGCGGGCCGTGAACTGCCAGCGGCCTTCCTTGTCGATTTCGGCGTGATAGGCATCCTCCAGCGGCATCACCTCATCGCGGATCATGCGCGCGACCCTGTCCAGCAATGTGCGATTCTCGGGGCGCATCCCAAAGTTCATATCCATGCCTATTTCCTCCCTGCGAAAGACAATTCCACACTGATAACAGCACGTCAGCGGCAAGATGGAAAGCACTCAATACCCGCAAAGACGCCGCGTCGCAGGGCAA
>JBLRWJ010000065.1:0-15043 GCA_047921315.1 Rhodobacterales bacterium
TAGCATCAGCTTTGGTGCGGCTTGCGGTTGACCTTGTGCGCGTCACGGTCTTGCGCGGGGCCGCTTCGACCACCTCTTCTACAGGCGCATCATCGACAGGTGCCTGCGCATCTGTCGCCGCTTGATCCGTATCAGCCACATCTATTGCAGCATCAGCCGCTGCATCACCACTGTCCGCGTCAGCATCGCCGGTGTTTTCTGCACCGTTTTCGGCACTGCTCTCTGCGCCATTATCTGCGCCATTCTCTGCATCAGTGCCGGATTTTGACCGGCTGCGCCGCCGCCGACGACGGCGCTTTTTCGGCTTGCCGTCTTCGTCCATCGCCTCGGATGCCGCATCAGGGCTGCTGGGCGCTTTGGTTGTGGCTTTGCTCGCGGCCTCGGCCTCGGCCTTGGCCTCTTCCGCTTCTTCGGCCTCTTCCAGATCCCAAGCCGACACACCGCTGTCGACCTCATCCATCAATGACGTATCAACCGACACGACATGCGGCAGTTCCGCCACAACGCGTGTTGCGGTCTTGAACTTTTCCATCGTGAAATCAGGACTGACCAGCACCGGATCACCCTCAATCCGCACCGACAGGCCATAGCGCCCTTCAATCTGCGCCACGTGATCACGTTTCTGGTTCATCAGGTAGTTGGCGATGCTGACAGGGGCCTTGATCAGCACCTCGCGCGAGCGGCGGCGCACGCCCTCCTCCTCGATCTGGCGCAGGATCGACAGCGCCAGGTTGTCGTCCGAGCGGATCAATCCGGTGCCGTGGCAATGCGGGCAAGGCTGAGTTGTCGCCTCGATCATGCCGGGACGCAGACGCTGGCGCGACATTTCCATCAGGCCAAAGCCGCTGATCCGGCCCACCTGAATGCGGGCGCGGTCGGTTTTCAGCTTGTCCTTGATCTTTTTCTCGACGGCGGCGTTATTGCGACGCTCATCCATATCGATAAAGTCGATCACGATCAGACCGGCCAGATCGCGCAGGCGCAACTGGCGCGCCACTTCTTCCGCTGCCTCAAGGTTGGTCTTGAGGGCGGTTTCCTCGATCGAGCCTTCCTTGGTGGCGCGGCCAGAGTTGACATCAATCGCCACCAGCGCCTCGGTCACGCCGATCACGATATAGCCGCCGGATTTAAGCTGCACCGTCGGGTTGAACATCGATGACAGATAGCTTTCCACCTGATGGCGGGCAAATAGCGGCATCTGTTCGCGGTAATGTTTCACATTCACCGCATGGGACGGCATGATCATTTTCATGAAGTCCTTGGCGATACGGTAGCCACGCTCGCCTTCCACCAGAACCTCGTCAATCTCGCGGCTGTAAAGATCGCGGATCGAGCGTTTGATCAGATCGCCCTCTTCATAGATCTTGGCGGGCGCGATGGATTTCAGCGTCAGATCGCGGATCTGTTCCCACAGGCGCTGCAGATATTCATAATCACGCTTGATCTCGGTCTTGGTGCGTTTGGCACCTGCTGTCCGCACGATCAGACCTGCGCCTTTCGGCACATCGATCTCGGTCGCGATTTCCTTGAGCTTCTTGCGATCCACCGCGTTGGTGATCTTGCGGGAAATCCCGCCGCCGCGCGCGGTGTTGGGCATCAACACGCAGTAGCGGCCCGCCAATGACAGATATGTCGTCAGCGCCGCACCCTTGTTGCCGCGTTCTTCCTTGACCACCTGCACCAGCAATATCTGGCGCACCTTGATCACTTCCTGGATCTTGTAGCGCCGCACACGCGGTTTGCGCACGGGGCGGATATCTTCAACATCATCATCATCAGCGACGGATTCGATGCTGTCATCGCGGTCCATCGTTTCGACCGCGCTGTCATCCTCATCATTCTCATCGTCATCGGATGGGGACGGATCAACGGGTTCCTCAACCGGGGTCTCGCCGACAATCTCCATCGGGGATGTGCCTTCAGCCACATCATCACCATCCAGATCGATGGTTTCCATGCCGGAAATTCCACCGGAGATGTCATCGCCATCTGTCTCGCTGCCGGCCTCCTTGGTGGCCACAGCATCATCGCTGCTCACCGCCTCGGAGCGGCTGCGCCCGTTCGAGCGCCCGCGCGAGCGGTTGGAGCGGGGTTTTTCATCCTCGTCCTCGCGGCGCTGCGCGTCAGCATAGGCTTGTTCTTCCTCCATCAAGGCCAAACGGTCCGCAACGGGGATCTGGTAGTAATCCGGGTGGATTTCCGAAAAGGCAAGGAAACCATGCCGGTTTCCGCCGTAATCAACAAAGGCCGCCTGAAGCGAGGGTTCGACCCGCGTTACCTTTGCCAGATAGATGTTACCAGCAAGCTGGCGTTTGTTTTCAGATTCAAAATCAAACTCTTCGACTTTGTTTCCATCCACCACAACGACGCGGGTTTCTTCCGCGTGTGTGGCGTCGATCAGCATTTTCTTGGCCATTTTTTCCAATTGCACAGCGGCGCAGCCCCGGCCTGGTTGGGCGGAGGCCTTGCGGCAAGTGTCTGTCAGGGGCGAGGGAAGTGGCGCATGCAATCCGTCCTAACATCCTGCGTCCCGCCGTCAGGGGCGTATGCCCCGAAGGGGGCATGAAGATGGGATCGGTTGCTCTTGCGCGCCTCATCGCGTTTCTTCTCCGACGCCCTCATGCATATGGGGCGCCCGTTCAAGGCCGTCACCGCATCGTTTGCACGATGGGATTCGGGTTTCTTCAGTCCCGTTACCGGGGCTCAATCGGTCTGCCGCAGCTGTGCCGGATAGATCCTACAATGCGCTGTTGCAGCGAAACTCCATGGCGGGTCACATCTTGTGCCACACACCATAGGTCAACATAGCGGCAGGGTGATGGGTAAGACAATGGGGAAAATCGAAAGTGATCAACTCCAACGGGCATTGCAGGGTCTGACCCGTCAGAGTTTGCACAAATTACAGGTAGTCAGACCGCTGAAGGCCGTATTTCGCCATTTTCTCGTTCAAGGTCCGGCGTGGCAGGCACAGTTCGTCCATCACCGCCGCGATGGAGCCTTTGTGCCGCCGCATCGTATTGTCGATCAGCATCCGCTCGAACGCCTCGACATATTCTTTCAGCGGTTTGCCCTCGGTCGTCATAACGGGCTGCATTTCCTCGTTATCGGTCATCAGCAGTGACGCGATGGTGCCAGAGCCGCGCCGCGATTGCAGCACGGCGCGTTCGGCCACATTGATCAACTGGCGCACATTGCCCGGCCAAGGGGCCTGCAGCAACTGGGCCGCTTCCTGTGCGCTGACCTTGGGCGCGTCACAGCCATATTCATCGGCAAATTGTTCGCTCAGCCGTGTAAACAGCGTCAGGATATCCTCGCCGCGCTGGCGCAGCGGTGGCAAGGTGATGCGCAGCGCCGCCAGCCGGTAAAACAGATCAGTGCGTAGCGCATCCTCGCAGGTGCGGTTTTGCTCCTGCAGATTGCTGATCGCCACGATACGCGTCTCCGATGGGGTGCCCTGCTCGTTGATAAAGCTCATCAACCGCGCCTGCAGACTGTCTGACAGCGCCTCGACATCTTCCAGAACCAAGGTGCCGCCGCGCGCTTCTTCGACGGCGGGCAGCTGGCTATCCTCGGGCATCATCGGACCAAACAGACGCTTGGCCAGCTTGTCCTCGTCCAGTGCCGCGCAGGAGACCAGCACAAATTTGCGCCCGGCCCGCGCCCCCACCGCATGCAGCGCATGCGCCACCAGCGTTTTGCCCGTGCCGGTTTCGCCGTCAATCAGCACATGCCCATCGGCCTGCCCCAGATCCAGAATATCCTCGCGCAGCCGTTCCATCGCGGCGCTGGAGCCGATCAGCTTTTTCATCAACTGGCTGCCATCGGACAATTCCCGCCGCAGCGCGCGGTTATCCAGCGTCAGGCGGCGCGTATTGGTCGCCTTGCGCGCCAATTCGTTCATCCTGTCCGGGTTGAACGGCTTTTCCAGAAAATCAAACGCGCCCACCCGCATCGCTTCCACGGCCATGGGCACATCACCATGTCCGGTGATCATGATCACCGGCAAAGTGCTGTCACTGCCCATCAGCTTTTTCAGAAACTGCATCCCGTCCATGCCCGGCATCTTGATATCCGAGATGACGATACCGGGATATTCCGGCCCCAGCACCTTCAGCGCGTCTTCCGCACTGGCAAATGTTTCCGTGTCATAACCTGACAAGGCAAGCCATTGGCTGATGGATTGCCGCATGTCCTGTTCGTCATCGACAATCGCAATCTTCATGCCTTTAGTCATCGGGCCTACTCCGCCGCTTCTATTTCATTGTCATTACTTAAGATCGGAAGCTGGACTTCAAAGACCGCGCCGCCATCTTTTGCGTTGCGCGCCATCAAGCGCCCGCCAAGGTCGTTCACGATCCCCGAGGAAATGGCAAGGCCCAGCCCGACCCCGTCACCCGGCTTCTTCGTCGTGTAAAACGGCTCAAACAGGTTATCGAGGTTCTTGATCCCCTCGCCATTGTCGCGCACCGTCAGGGTTGCGGTTTCGCCTGCTGCCAGAATGATGTCGATCTCCGGCTCCGGCGTATTCTGGGTGGCGTCAATCGCGTTGCGCAGCAGGTTGATCATCACCTGTTCAATGCGGATCCGGTCCCCCATCACCACCACCGCACGGTCGGGCAAGGCCCGGGTGATATTGATCCGGCGCTGCTTGAGCTGCGGCTCCATCATGGACAGCGCCGAGGACAGCGCCTCGCCCATATTCACAGGCGTAAGCTGGTCGCCGCTCTTGCGGGCATAGGATTTCAACTGCCGGGTGATAGAGCCCATCCGCTCGATCAGATCGTCAATGCGCTGGAACGATGACAAGGCCTCATCGGGGCGGTTGCGACGCAGCAGCAACCGCGCCCCCGCCAGGTAGGTTTTCATCGCCGCCAAAGGCTGGTTCAATTCATGGCTGACCGCCGCTGACATCTCGCCCAGAGCGGCCAGTTTGGAGCTTTGCGCAAGCGTTTGTTCGGCCACCGCCAATGTCTCTTGCACCCGCTCCCGCTCGGCGATTTCCCGCTGCAGGCGCGCGTTAAGCTGGCGGAGTTCTGCCGACTCGCGCTGGAACAAGGCCATGCGCACCGCGTTCTTGCGGCTGACCATGTAAAACGCCAGGGCCAGTAGAATCGCGAATCCCATGATCTCCAGCGCCAGAACGCCGTTCACCCGCTCGCGCACGCTTGTATAGGTGGTGAAACTGGCGATCCGCCAACCCTGAAACGGGATGCGCCCCTCCATACGGATCACCGCCTCACCTTTGACATAGGCATCTGCCGGCAATGCGGTCCAATCGGCCGTGGCCTGAATGGCACGCTGGATTGCGCTTTCGGGCGGTTGCTGGGCCAGCGCCTCGGCTTCGGTTTTGCCACGCCAGCGCGGTTCGGTCGCCAGAATGATCGTGCCCTCAGAATTGGTCACCAGAACCGCATCCGAAATCCCCGCCCAGGCGCGTTCGAATTTCTGCAGATCCACCTCAACCACGATCACGCCAAGCGTCTGGTTTTGCTCGGCAATACGCCGGGAGTAAGAGAAATGATTGCTGCCCGATTCCCGCCGCTGCACGGTAAAGATCGTCTCATTGGCGCGCAGCGCATCGACGAAATACTTTTCAGAGCGGTAATTCGCCCCCAGCTTGTTGCGATCGGTTGATGCAACAGCCCGTCCATCCCTGTCCAGCAACATCAGCGAGGCGGCGCCGATCTCCTCCACAAAGGAAATCAGACGCTGCGTTGACAGCGAATAATCCCGCGAGGCCAGCGCCGAAATCAACGTCGGATCGCGCGCCAGAAGCTGCGGCACAATCGCGTTGCGGCGCAATTCGCTCAGCAAATTGCCGCTATACAGGGCCAGCCGCAATTCGGCGCGGTTGCGGGTGGTTTCGGTAAAGCGATCCGTCAGCAAATGGTTGGTGATCACGATGGTCACCACCGCAATCGCCATCAGCGCCCCCAGCGCGATACGGCCCCGCCAACTGACCGTGCCGTGCTTGCCAATCTTCGTCATGGCGCGGCCCTGACGGCGCGCGCTGCGGGCAGCAGATGTGGGGCGTGCAGCTTTCATCCGCCCAGACTACGCTGTCGCGTGATCCGGCTCAAGTCAGGCCGCGGTCAGCGCCCCGACCAAAGCGGCGAATATCTGCCGGCCATCGGTGCTGCCATGGCTGTTCTCGCAGGCACGCTCGGGATGTGGCATCATCCCCAGAACGCGGCGGTTCTCGCTCAGAACTCCGGCAATATCGTCCACCGACCCGTTGACAGGGGCTGCATAGGTAAAGGCGATACGGTCCTCATCATGCAACTGCGCCAACAAATCGGGACCGGCAGTGTAATTGCCATCGTGATGCGCAACAGGCACTTGCAGGATCTGGCCCGCCTGATAGAGCGCGGTAAAATCGCTCTGCGTGGTGGCCACACGCAGATCAACGCTGCGACAGATGAATTTCAGCCCCGCATTGCGCATCAACGCACCGGGCAACAGCCGCGTTTCGGTCAGAACCTGAAACCCGTTGCAAATGCCCAACACATAGCCGCCGCGCTTGGCATGGGCGACAACGGCCTGACAAATCGGCGAATTGGCCGCAATCGCGCCGCAGCGCAGGTAATCACCGAAGGAAAAACCGCCCGGAATGCCTACAATATCCACCCCCTCGGGCAGATCCGTATCCTTGTGCCACACACGGCTGACCCGCGCGCCCGCCGCCTCAAAAGCGACAGCAAGATCACGGTCACAATTGGACCCCGGAAAGGTGATCACAGCGGCATGCATCACTCGATCTCCACGCTGTAGCTTTCGATCACCGTATTGGCCAGCAGGGTTTCGCACATCCGCGTCACCTGCGCCTGCGCCGCCGCCGCGTCTGTCTCGGCCAGATCCAGTTCGATCACCTTGCCCTGACGCACGGAATTGACCCCGTCAAATCCCAGCGTTCCCAGCGCGTGGCGCACCGCCTCGCCCTGCGGGTCAAGAACCCCGTTCTTCAGCATGACATGCACACGTGCCTTCATCGGTTTGTCTCCGGTCTGGGCGGGCTAGGCGCGCCCCTGCTTCTTCTTGCTCTTAAATATCCAAATCCCACCCGCACCAAGCAGCGCAAAGGGTTCAGTTGATCAGCGTCGGTTTGGTAATCGGCGTGGCCGTTTTGGGCATCACGCCCAAGCGCCGCGCCACTTCGGAATAGGCATCGGTCAGGCTACCCAGATCGCGGCGGAACACGTCCTTGTCCAGCTTGCGCCCGCTTTCGATATCCCACAAACGGCAGCTATCGGGGCTGATCTCGTCGGCCACAACAAGGCGCTGGAACTCTCCCTCATAAACGCGGCCGATCTCGATCTTGAAATCCACCAGCTTGATCCCCGCGCTGAACATCACGCCTGACAGAAAATCATTGACCCGCAGGGCAAGGCTCAGGATATCGTCCATATCCTGCTGACTGGCCCAACCAAAGGCGGCGATATGTTCCTCTGTCACCAGCGGATCGCCCAGTTTGTCGTCCTTGTAGTAATATTCGATGATCGGGCGCGGCAGTTGCAGCCCCTCCTCGATCCCCAGCCGTTTGGACATGGACCCTGCGGCATAGTTGCGCACAACCACTTCCAGCGGAATGATCTCGCAGGCGCGCACCAGTTGTTCGCGCATGTTGATACGCCGGATGAAATGCGTCGGCACCCCCACCGATGCCAGCCCGGTCATGAAAAATTCAGACAGCATGTTGTTCAGCACGCCTTTGCCTTCGATCACATCGCGCTTTTCAGCGTTGAATGCGGTGGCGTCATCCTTGAAATACTGGATGATCGTGCCGGGCTCTGGCCCTTCATACAAGGTTTTGGCCTTGCCTTCGTAGATTTTCTTGCGCCGTGCCATGGCCACTCCGGTGCTGCGGGCGTGGATGAGTCCCGCCCAGTCGCCCTCCCCTTTAGTCCATGGAGGGGTTCGTCGCAAGATGCGCCCTGCCCCTTGCGCCACGGCGTGCAGGTGTGCATATCGGTATAGGACCAATCAGCCAGTCAAGGATGCGACATATGAGCAGCTTCGAAGATCGTGAACGTGCGTTTGAGGCCAAATTTGCCCATGATGAGGAAATGAATTTCAAAGCTGTGGCGCGCCGCAACAAATTGCTGGGTCTTTGGGCCGCAGAGTTGCTGGGCCAAAGCGCGGATGAGGCGGCGATCTATGCGGCCAGCGTGGTCAAGGCCGATTTCGAAGAGGCAGGCCACGAAGATGTCGTGCGCAAGGTTCTGGCCGATCTGGAGGGCAAAGCCGATGCCGATGCTATTCGCGCCAAAATGGATGAATTGCTGGCTGTCGCCAAGGCCCAACTGATCAACGAGCTTTGATCCGGCTGCGTGCATTCCAGTGCGCAAGCAAGCCTGTGCGCAAGCATGTGTATTGGGGCGATGCTGACGGCCCCGATGCACATGCTACGGCGCGGTCAATCAAGCCGATTTCACAATCATTATGACCAATATGAATTTGCCCGGCACCGTCAAACGTGACAGATCAGCCGGGCGTTGACACCACGTTGTCCCATGTCAGGAACCCCGATGACCGATGCCTTGTCCCGCCTTCTTGCAACCCGTGACTGGCTGATGGCCGACGGGGCCACGGGAACCAACCTGTTCAACATGGGCCTCAGTTCCGGTGATGCGCCCGAGATGTGGAATGAAGAACATCCCGACCGGATCACAAAACTTTATAAATTTGCCGTGGATGCGGGCAGTGATATCTTTCTGACCAATTCCTTTGGCGGCAATGCCAGCCGTCTGAAACTGCATGGCGCGGAGAAACGCGCCCGCGAATTGTCGCGCATCAGCGCCGAACTGGGCCGCGCCGTGGCCGATAAATCCGGACGCATCGTGGTTGTTGCAGGCTCGGTCGGGCCAACGGGGGATATTTTCGCGCCAATGGGGCCGCTGACGCATGAGGTCGCGGTCGAGATTTTCCACGAACAGGCCGAAGGGCTGAAAGAGGGCGGCGCGGATGTGCTGTGGCTCGAAACCATCTCGGCCCCCGAAGAATACCGCGCCGCAGCCGAGGCTTTCGCGCTGGCGGGCATGCCGTGGTGCGGCACGATGAGCTTTGATACCGCCGGGCGCACCATGATGGGCGTGACCAGCGCCGCCATGGTCGATATGGTCGAGGCGCTGCCAAACCCGCCGCTGGCCTTTGGGGCCAATTGCGGCACCGGTGCCTCTGATCTGTTGCGCACGGTGCTGGGCTTTGCCGCGCAAGGCACTGAACGGCCGATTATCGCCAAGGGCAATGCGGGCATTCCGAAATATCATGACGGTCACATCCATTATGACGGCACCCCCGAATTGATGGCCGAATATGCCCTATTGGCGCGTGATGCCGGGGCCCGCATCATCGGCGGTTGCTGTGGCACCATGCCCGATCATCTGGCGCATATGCGCGCCGCACTGGAATCCCGCCCACGTGGGCCGCGCCCGACACTGGACCGGATCACCGAATTGCTGGGGGCCTTCACCTCGGCTGGCGATGGCACTGGTGATGATGTGGCCACCCCGCGCCGCAGCCGCCGCAGCGCCAAACGCGACGGATAACGCGTCCAGAGCGCAACATAACGGCAACGTCCGACGCTTTTTAGCAGTTTTTCGGGGGGGCAGGTCGGAAGCGTTTGCGCCGATGTCGCAATCCGGACAGTGCCCGCAAACCAAAGGCCCCAGATGGGCATATGACAGACAAAGGGCAGTCTTTTGCAAAGCGCCTGCCCCCGTGAACCAAGGAATGCGCAATGTCCGATGACCAAGAAGACATCATCCTCGCCGATCTCGATGACGAGGAACTGGTCCAACAAATGTTTGATGACCTCTACGACGGCTTGCGCGAAGAGATCGAAGAAAGCGTCCAGATCCTGCTGTCACGCGGCTGGCAGCCCTATGACATCCTGACACAGGCGCTGGTGGCTGGCATGACCATTGTGGGCAAGGATTTCCGCGACGGGATCCTGTTTGTGCCGGAGGTGCTGCTGGCAGCCAATGCGATGAAGGGCGGCATGGCCATCCTCAAGCCGCTTCTGGTGGAAACCGGCGCGCCCAAACAGGGCAAGATGGTCATCGGCACGGTCAAGGGCGATATCCACGATATCGGCAAGAACCTTGTTGCCATGATGATGGAAGGCGCCGGATTCGAGGTGATCGATCTGGGCATCAATAACGCCGTTGACAGCTATCTTGATGCGCTTGAGGCAGAAAAGCCTGATATTCTGGGCATGTCCGCCCTTTTGACAACAACCATGCCTTATATGAAGGTTGTTATCGACACATTGATCGAAAAAGGCATGCGCGATGATTATATCGTGCTGGTGGGTGGTGCGCCCCTGAACGAGGAATTTGGCCGCGCCATCGGGGCGGATGCCTATTGCCGTGATGCTGCCGTTGCGGTGGAAACCGCAAAGACCTACGTGGCGCGCAAGCATAATCAGGCCGCGATGCGCGCCTGAGACGTGGCGCGCCGCTGACTGCACTGAAAAGGCCCGCGCCCATCGGTGCGGGCTTTTGCCATAGACCAAGGACTCCGGCATGGACCTGCCTGATGATGATCATCTGACGCATGAAGGGCTGACGCTGGCGGTGACACCTGCCGCGCCTGCGCGTCTGTTGCTGATCGCCTGCGGGGCGCTGGCGCGCGAGATTCTGGACCTGATCCGCGCGAATGGCTGGGATCATATGGATCTGATCTGCCTGCCCGCGATCCTGCACAACCACCCTGACCGCATCCCCGATGCGGTTGCACAGGCGGTGCACAAACATCGCACCAGCCACGCCCGTATCTTTGTGGTCTATGCCGATTGCGGCACCGGTGGCAGGCTGGCCGAGACATGCAAGCGGCTGGGCGTCAGCATGGTTGAGGGGCCGCATTGCTACAGCTTTTTTGAGGGAAACGCCCGGTTCGCCGCCACCGCAGAGGATGAGTTCACCGCCTTCTACCTGACCGATTTTCTGGTGCGCCAGTTCGATGCTTTCGTCTGGCAACCGCTCGGGCTTGACCGGCATCCGCAACTGCGTGACACCTATTTTGCGCATTACACCAAGCTGGTCTATCAGGCGCAGACCGATGACCCCGCCCTGACCGCCAAAGCACAGAACTGTGCGGCGCGTCTGGGGCTGGCGTTTGAGCGGCGGCTGACCGGATATGGCGATCTGGAAACGGCACTGGGGGCGCAGGCACGGTAATTGTGCCGCGCCTTGATTCCGCGCGGGGTTGGC
Source organism: Rhodobacterales bacterium (assembly GCA_047921315.1). Lineage (GTDB taxonomy): Bacteria > Pseudomonadota > Alphaproteobacteria > Rhodobacterales > Rhodobacteraceae > Seohaeicola. The sequence goes on from JBLRWJ010000065.1 coordinate 11,211, forward strand.
GATCTCCGAAGCAAAGCCCGGTCAAAACCGCCTGATCACCCCGCTTGCGCTGCGACCAGACGGATACGCTCGATCATCGCCCGCAACCCGTTGGAGCGTTGCGCCGACAAATGATCGTTCAGGCCAAGCCGCGCCAGTTCGGCCGGCGCATCCACCTGCCCCACCTGCGCCACAGGCACACCGTTATAAAGCGCACGCAACACCGCGATCAGGCCACGCACGATCATCGCATCGCTGTCGCCTTCAAAACGGAATGTGCCCCCCTCGATCACCGGATGCAGCCAGACCTGACTGGCGCAGCCGTCCACCTTGGTGGCGGGCACGCGCAGCGCATCGGGCAACGGTTCCAGCGCCTTGCCCTGATCAATCACATAGCGATAGCGGTCTTCCCAATCCTCAAGAAATTCAAAATCCTCGACAATCGCCTCAAAGCTCTCGGTCGCCATGCCATATTCCCTTATTTGCCTCACCCCCAGTTAGGCAGACAGAACACAAAGGTCCAGTGCGGCCTTGTGTCTTTTCAAGCCGCCGCCGATAAGATAGGCAGGTGGCGGAATGAACATTTGCGGATGGGGCAGCACGGGATGCGGAACCTTACTTCGGCCCTCTTGGTAACGACCCTTGTGCTGGCAGGATGCGGCACTGTGCGCGACTCTGGGCTTAACCCTCTCAACTGGTTTGGGCGCGCGCAGGTTGCTCCGGTGGAAACGGAACAGGCCAATCCCCTGATCCCGCCGCCCAGCCGTGGCCTGATGACGTTTGGCAGACGCGGCGCAGCCGATCTGCCCGATGCCACGCTTGCCGCACAGGTCGCCGATCTGACGGTGGAACGCGTGACAGGCGGTGCGCTGATCCGCGCCACTGCGCTGTCCGATACTGTCGGCGCATTCAATGTCTCGCTGGCCCCGCTGAACAATGGCAATCCGGTCGATGGCGTGCTGGTCTATGAATTGCGCGCCTTCACGGCCCCGTCCGGCAGCGTGCCGATGCCAGAGCAGGCCCGCCGCCATGTGGCGGCTGTCCGCGTCAGTGATGCGAAACTGGCAGGCGTGCGCGAGATCCGCGTGCAGGCCGCGCGCAACGCCGCGACCACGTCGCGCCGCTGAGCGGCTTTGTCAGAGTTCGACAATCCTGACATCATTACCTTTGGCTGACAGGGCAATCTTGCCCTCGCACAGGCGCAGGGCATCGCCGCCGAACACCTCGGACCGCCAGCCGCGCAGGGCCTGCACATCGCGTTCCCCCGCGGCAATCGCATCCAGATCGGCGCTGGAGGCTATCAGTTTGGAGGCGACACCCGAATCCTCGGTCTTGGCTTTCAACAGCACGCGCAGCAAATCGGCCAGCGCCGGATTCACCTGCATCCGTTCCCGGCTCAGATCGGGGCGCGGTTGCTGGTCGGGCGGGCATTCCATCCCCGCCTTGATCGCCGCCAGAATGCCATCCGCAATCTCGCCCCGGCGCGCCTCGCGCAGCAGCAGGCGCGACCGGCTCAGATCATTCATCGTCACCGGCTTGGTCGAGGCCAGTTCAACCAGCGCATCATCCTTATAGACGCGGCTGCGCGGCACATCGTTGGATTGGGCGTATTCTTCCCGAAACCGCGCCAATTCACGCACAATCGCCAGAAACTTGCCGGAACTGGTGCGCGTCTTGACCCGCTCCCACGCATCTTCCGGGCGCGAGATATAGGTCTCAGGGTTGGTCAGAATCTCCAACTCCTCCTCCACCCATTTGGCGCGATCGGCTTTTTTCAATTCCCTGGCCAGATATTCATAAACCTTGCGCAAATGCGTCACATCCGCCAAAGCATATGTTTTTTGCGCATCACTCAACGGGCGGCGCGACCAATCGGTGAAGCGCGATGATTTATCAACGCTGGCCTTGGCGATTTTTTTGACCAGTGTCTCATAGCCGGCCTGTTCGCCAAAGCCGCAGACCATGGCCGCCACTTGCGTATCAAACAAAGGTGTCGGAAATACGCGGGCATTGACAAAGAAAATCTCAAGATCCTGCCGCGCGGCATGGAACACCTTGACCACGGATGTATCGCGAAACAGGTCGTAAAGCGGCTCCAGCGACAGCCCCTCGGCCAAAGGATCAACCAGCACCGCCGTGCTGTCATCCGGGCCGGGCATGGCCATCTGGATCAGGCATAATTTTGAATAATAGGTCCGTTCGCGCAGGAACTCCGTGTCTATCGTGACATAGTCTTGGCGGCGTGCCTCTTGGCAGAAAACGGCAAGATCTTCGGTTGTGGTGATCGTTCGCATCAATGGCCCTGTAACGGCGGCGCGGGCGACGACCGCCGCGCAAGTTCCATGGTCTTACGTCATTGTGCTGCCAAAGGAAAGTGCGCAGCGCCTATCCACGGGCTTGACATTTCCTGCGCGGCAGCGCCGCTATACGCCCCAAGGACCAAAGCCGTTTCCAAGACCCAGCCAGTATCCAAGCGAAGACCAGATGCCTTTGACAGTCCACACCGCGCCGCCTGACCGTTGGTTGCATCTGCGCCTTGTGATCAGCGTTGGCATCACGCAGATCATCGGCTTCGGGACGATGTTCTATGCCTTTGGCAGCGTCGTACCCGCGTTGTCATCTGATCTGGGGATCACGCCCGGCACCGCCTTTGCCGCCTTTTCGCTGGCGCTTCTGATGGGCGCGCTGGCGGCCCCCACGGCGGGGCGCTGGGTGGATCAATTTGGTGCAAGGCGGGTTATGGCGGCGGGGTCTGTGCTGGCGGCCCTATCGCTGGCAGCCCTTAGTCAGGCACAGGGCCTTGTGTCACTGGGCCTTGCGCTTGTGGCGATAGAGGTGACCGCCACGCTGGTCCTTTATGATGCCGCCTTCGCCGCCTTGGCACAGGGATTGGGTGCGGCCAAGGCACGCCGTGCCATCACGCATATGACGCTGCTGGGCGGGTTTGCATCAACCCTGTTCTGGCCGCTGACACAGGCGATACAGGTCTGGGCGGATTGGCGCAGCGCCTATCTGGTCTTTGCCGCGCTCAACCTGTTTGTCTGCCTGCCGCTGCATCTGACCCTGACACGCGCCATCGATTTGCCCCCGGCCAAGGGCGCGCCTGCCCCGCCGCCACCGCAATTCGCGCCTTTGCCAGCCGATCAGCATGGGCGCGCGATGCTATGGGTGGCGGTGGCCTTTGCCGTGGCGGGGCTGGTGTTTTCGGCGCTGTCGGCCAGTTGGGTCACAACGCTGACCGCGTTCGGCCTGCCTGCCGCCGCCGCGGTGACCGCAGGCACGATGATGGGGCCTGCGCAGGTGGGGGTGCGGGTGCTTGATATGATGTTCGGGCTGCGGCTGCATCCGCTGACGACCACGATGATATCCACCCTGCTGCTGATACTGGCGCTGGCGGTTTTGTGGATCACCGGACCAACACTGGCCGGCGCGATGATCTTTGCGGTGCTGTTTGGTCTGGCACAGGGGCTGACATCCATCGTGCGCGGCACCGTGCCGCTGATCCTGTTCGGTCCCGTGGGGTTTGCCGCAAGGCTGGGGCGTCTGGCCTCGGTCCGGATGGTCATGGCGGCCATCGCGCCTTTCGGCATTGCCATGATCATCGATACGTGGAGCGCCAGTGCCGCGCTGCTGGCGATGCTATGCCTTGCGATCCTTGGCGCCATGGCGCTGAGGATGATCCCGCGTTAAAGCATATCGCGTTAAATTGAATTCACGCCGCAGAATGAACGCGTTGTTCTTTGAAAACGCTGCGTCATTCTGCGGTGTGAATGTATAGTGCCGATCAAACGCAATATCCTCTAACAGGCCGCTGAAATAGTCCCCGAACCGGAACGCTGTCCCGTCATGAGGTC
>JBLRWJ010000066.1:0-14995 GCA_047921315.1 Rhodobacterales bacterium
AAGCACGATCAGCTTGATATAATTCAACATTTTGCGTCCCTTTTTGTCCTGTCCCTTGATTCGTCACGTTCGAGGGGTTCTGCAGACTTCCACCGTAATGCTGTGCGCCAGCCAAAGCCGCCTTGATCTGTGTCAAGACTTGGACTTGACGTTTTTGATGCGTATCAATGCGGTCAGGGTTCAGGGATGGCAGGGTGACATATCGCAAAGACTGCAGAGGAGAAGAACATGGCCTACAAAACTCTATTTACGGTTGTAACGGATACCGCCCTTGCGGAGTCGCTTTTGGATCAGGCCATCGCCATGGCGCAGGTTTGGGATGCCCACCTTGATGTGTTATGTATGGGCCTTGATCGGACGCAGACCGGCTTTTACTACGCCGGGGCGAATGCGCTGATCCTTCAGGAAACAATTTCGCGCGCCCAGGATGAGGCGCAAGCCGCCGAAGCCTATGTGACCAAGAAACTCAAGACAGCCGATATCCGCTGGAGCGTGGATAGCGGCGTGGCGCAACTTGCGGATATGGGGCGCCATGTTGCACAGCGTGCGCGGTTTGCCGATCTGGCCATTCTGCCCAAACCTTACGGCGAAAAACGCGGTGCAGAGCTGGAACCGATCCTTGAGGCAGCAATGTTTGACGGGATGACCCCGGTTTTGATGGCGCCCGAAACCGGACCGTTGCTGAGCAGCCCAAAACGGATTGTGCTGGCGTGGAACGAAAGCGATGAGGCGCTGGCAGCCGCGCGGGCGGCTTTGCCCCTGCTCATGCAAGCCGATACCGTGCGGATCGTTGTGATAGATCCGCCCACCCACGGCCCAACCCGGTCTGATCCCGGCGGTCTGTTATCGCAGTTTCTGGCGCGGCACGGGGTGACATGCGAGATTGATGTCCTCTCCAAAACGCTGCCGCGCGTCTCGGATGTTTTGCTGCGTCACACGCTGGACACCGATTCGGAACTGATCGTGATGGGGGCCTATGGCCATTCCCGTTTCCGTGAGGCGATCCTTGGCGGCGCGACGCGCAACATGCTGGAAAGCGCCACGGTTCCGGTTTTGATGGCGCATTAAAGCCGTGACCAAAAAAATTCAGCCCCCTGTCTTTTGAACAGACGGGGGGCTTTGATTTCAACGCAGCAATGATACCAAAATTGGCCTGTCTGATCAGGCCAGCATGCCACCATCGCTGTCATCACCCGCTTCTTCCAGAAGGCGGCCGAAATCCGGCACGGTGACATGCCGCTTGCCCTGCAACGAAATCACGCCATCACGTTTGAGCGCGGAAATCTGGCGGCTGACCGTTTCCAGTGTCAGCCCAAGATAATCGGCCATCGCCTCCCGCGTGAGAGGCAGATCAAATACCATTGCTCCCTTCGGGGTGCGCATGTTCAGCGTTGCATCACGGCGTGCGATGATCGTGAGCAGCGAGGCAATTCTTTCCCGCGCCGTTTTCCGCCCCAGCACCAGCATCCACTCGCGCGCGGCATCCAGTTCATCCAGCGTCATTTCCAAAAGACGATGCGCGATATGCGGCGTTTGCACCATCATCGCCTCAAACGGTTTCTTGCGGAAACAGCACATCACCAGATCCGTTGTCGCCACCACATCATAGGCCGCGCCCTGTCGTCCGGGACGCCCGACAAAATCAGATGGCAACAGCAAGCCCACCATCTGGGTCCGGCCATCCTCCATCGTTTGGGTCAGGGTCGCAATTCCCGAAACAACCGATCCGACAAAATCCATCCGGTCACCGGACCAGATCACCGTCTGACCCGCCTCGAAGGAGCGGTAATATTTGATCTCTTCCAGCTTCTCAAGCTCGTCACTTTCGCAACGAGCGCACACTGCGCGGTGCCGGATGGGGCAGTCCTCACACTCGACCGAGTGAGACACGGTTTTCTCATTCAGCATATCAGCACTTCGCGCATTTGATCTGGGTCAAAGATTTTCATTTGGCTGTCTAGCAGACTAGACATATGATGATGAAAAAGCAACTCGCAAAACTGGGCCTCTTCGACGCGAAAGTGCCGCGATATACCAGTTATCCAACCGCGCCACATTTCCAGAATGGCGTGGGACCGGATCATTTTACAAATTGGATCAAGGCGATACCGCCGGGATCAGACATATCGCTTTATGTGCATGTCCCCTTTTGTCGTAGGCTGTGCTGGTTTTGCGCCTGTCGGACGCAAGGCACCCAAAGTGACGCACCTGTTGCCATTTACCTTGAGACACTGAAGGCAGAGTTGACACTGCTCAAGCAGGTGTTGCCGCAGGGCGTGCGCCTGTCACGGCTCCATTGGGGGGGTGGCACGCCCACGCTGCTGTCACCCAGCATGATGACAGATCTTGCCGGGGCGATTTTTGATATGGCCCCGATGGCGCCAAACGGTGAATTCTCGGTCGAGATTGATCCCAACGAGATTGACGCGGCGCGTCTTGATGCGCTGGCGACAGCGGGGATGAACCGCGCCTCGATCGGGGTGCAGGATTTTGATGACCGCATCCAGCAAACAATCGGGCGTATCCAGAGCTTTGACATCACCCGCGACGCCGTGCTGGCGATCCGGGAACGCGGTGTGACCAGCCTGAATGCGGATATCCTGTTTGGCCTGCCGCACCAGTCGCGCGCGCGCATCACCGAAAGCGTGCAAAAGCTGCTATCGCTCAGCCCGGACCGTGTGGCGCTCTATGGCTATGCGCATGTGCCGTGGATGGCCAAGCGCCAGCAGATGATCCCCTCTGACGCGCTGCCAACCCCACAAGAGCGGCTGGACCTGTTCGAGACAGCGCGCCGCCTGTTCCTGTGGGATGGTTATGCCGAGATCGGGATTGACCATTTTGCCACGCAGACAGATGGCCTGACCGTGGCGCAAAAGGCGGGTAAGCTGCGCCGCAATTTTCAGGGCTATACGGATGATCCGTCTGATGTGCTGATCGGTGTCGGTGCCTCTTCCATCTCGAAGTTTCCGCAAGGTTACGCCCAAAACGCCCCCGCCACAGGCGCGCATACCGGGGCGATCCGCGATGGGCGGTTCTCGGTATCCAAAGGGCATGTGTTTACCGCTGAGGACAAATTGCGCGGCCGCATGATCGAAGCCCTGATGTGCGATTTCCGCATCGATTCCGCCGAATTGCAGGCGAGGTTTGGTGTGTCCGCCGCCGAGGTGCAGCAGATGTTCGACAGGGCCAGCGCTGAATTCCCCGGTGTGCTGGATATTGCATCCGGTGTTCTGAGCGTTCCGATGGAGGCACGCCCGCTGACCCGCATCATCGCGCGCAGTTTCGATGCCTATGACATGAGCAAGGCTGGCCACAGCTCCGCAATCTGACAAGACCGCCTGATCCGGCCTCAGCGCAGGTGCCGGATCAGGCTGTGGTCACGCTGTGGTCAGATCCAATGCGGCCGCCAGCAAGGTGCGGGCGTAATCCGTTTGCGGATTGGCAAACAATTCCTGCGCATCGCCCGCCTCGACCACGTCACCCTGTTTCATCACGATCATCTTGTGGCTCATGGCGCGCACAACATTCAGGTCATGGCTGATAAACAGATAGGCCAGACTGTATTTGACCTGAAGCGCCCGCAGCAAATCAACGATCTGCACCTGCACTGTCATATCCAGCGCCGAGGTCGGCTCGTCCAGCACCAGAAACTTGGGCCGCAGGATCATGGCGCGGGCAATGGCGATCCTTTGGCGCTGCCCGCCGGAAAACTCGTGCGGGTAGCGGTGCATCATCATAGGGTCAAGGCCCACCTCGGCCATGATCTCGGCCACCATCTGCCGCTTGTCCTGCCCCGGTGCCACACCATGCACGCCCAGCCCCTCGGCGATGATCTGTTCACAGGTCATCCGCGGGGACAGGCTGCCGAACGGGTCCTGAAACACGATCTGCATATCCTTGCGCAAGGCCCGCAGCTTTTTCGTGGACCAGCCGCGCACATCCTGCTGATCAAAACTGATCCGGCCCTGGGACGCGATCAGGCGCATGATGGCCAAAGCCAGCGTTGTCTTGCCCGAACCGCTTTCCCCCACCACGCCCAAAGTCTCACCCGCGCGGATGCTCAGGCTTGCGTCATTCACCGCCTTTACATGGCCAACAGTGCGCTTGAGAAAGCCGCGCTGGATCGGAAACCAGACCTTCAGGTTCTCGGTGCGGACAAGCTCTGCCGCGCCCTTGGCCACCGGCGTCGGCGTGCCTGAAGCGCGTGCGCCCAGCAGTTTGCGGGTATAGTCATGCGTGGGATTGGCGAAAATCTCGGCTGTGGGCCCCTGCTCCACGATTTCGCCGCCCTTCATCACACATACCGTATCAGCAATGCGCCGCACGATGCCCAGATCATGGGTGATGAACAACAGCCCCATATTCTCGGTGCGCTTCAGATCAGCCAAAAGATCAAGAATTTGCGCCTGAATGGTCACATCCAGCGCGGTTGTGGGTTCGTCCGCGATCAGCACATCGGGTTTATTGGCCAGCGCCATGGCGATCATCACCCGCTGGCGCTGGCCGCCGGACAACTGGTGCGGATAGGCGCCAAGGCGGCTTTCTGAATCGCGGATGCCAACCTTTTCCATCAGCTCGATGATGCGCGCGCGCGCGGCTTCGCCCACGATACCCTGATGCAGGGCCAGCGATTCCGACAATTGCCGCTCCAGCGTGTGCAGCGGGTTGAGGCTGGTCATCGGTTCTTGGAAAATAAAGCTGATGTCATTGCCACGCACCTTGCGCAGCATTGCATCATCCGCACCGATCATCTGCTGGCCATCATAGGTGACAGAGCCTGACACCTGCGCGGAATCGCCCAGCAAAGACACTGTGCTCAGCGCGGTCACAGATTTGCCAGACCCGCTTTCGCCGACCAGCGCCACGGTTTTGCCCCGCTCCAGCGCAAAGCTGACGCCGCGCACAGCATGGGTCAGCTTTCCATCCTGCCGGAAAGAGACATTCAGATCGCGGACCTCAAGAAGGCTCATTGAAAGGTCTTTCTTGGGTCGAACGCATCCCGCACACCTTCAAAGATAAAGACAAGCAGCGACAGCATGATGGCAAAGACGAAAAATGCGGTAAACCCCAGCCACGGGGCCTGAAGGTTCTGTTTGGCCTGCAAGGTCAATTCGCCCAGCGACGGGGATGATGATGGCAGCCCGAAGCCCAGAAAATCCAGACCCGCCAAGGTTGCGATCGTGCCGGTCACAATAAAGGGCAGCATGGTCACCGTCGCCACCATCGCATTGGGCAGCATGTGGCGGAACATGATCGTGGTGTTGCTGACGCCCAAGGCTTTGGCCGCGCGGACATATTCCAGATTGCGCGCGCGCAGGAACTCAGCCCGCACCACCCCCACCAGCGCCGTCCATCCGAACAGCACGGTGATGAACACCAGCAACCAGAAACTTCGCCCCAGAATGGCAAACAGGATGATGATCACATACAGCGCCGGGGTGGCGCCCCAAATCTCGATGATGCGCTGAAAGATCAGGTCAATCCAGCCGCCGAAATAGCCCTGTATCGCGCCCGCTGTGATCCCCACCAAAGAGGCCAGCGTGGTCACGATCAGCGTGAACAGGATCGACAGACGAAAGCCATAGATGACACGCGCCATGACATCGCGCTTGGTATCATCGGTGCCCAGCCAGTTCTGGCTGTTGGGTGGCAGCGGCGCCGCACCGGGGCGGTCTACCGTGGTGCGAAAGCTGTAGGGGATCAACGGCCAGATCGCCCAGCCTTGTTCAATCGCCTGCCCGTTGACCATGCCTGTCTCGGCCTGCGCCTTGATCCCTTCGGGATCATCGAAACATGCGTCCAGACCACCAGAGGCAATCAGGCATTGCACTTCGATATCGCGATAGGGCGCTTCGGTCTGAAAATCCCCGCCAAAGGCGGTTTCGGGATAGAAGGTAAAGATGGGCGTGTAAAATTCGCCCTGGAACTTCACAAGGATCGGTTTGTCATTGGCGATCAGCTCGGCACAGAGCGACAGGCCGAACAGAACGGAAAAGATGATCAGCGACCAAAAGGCGCGGCGGTTGCGTTTGAAATTGTTCCAGCGGCGCTGGTTCAGCGGCGACAGGAACGCCTTTTTGGGCGCGGCGATGTCTGCTGGCAAAGGCGTTGGCGTTGCCGTGGGATCGGGCAAAGTGATCACTCCTCAGCCCTCCCTTTTTTCGAAATCGATCCGCGGATCAACCAGCACATACATCAGGTCAGACAGAATGCCCACGACAAGACCAATTAGCCCGAAGATGAACAAAGTGCCAAAGATCACAGGGTAGTCGCGCGCAACCGCCGCCTCAAACCCCAGCCGCCCCAGACCGTCGAGCGAGAAAATCGTCTCGATAATCAGCGAACCGCCGAAAAACACCCCGATGAACACCGCCGGAAACCCTGCAATGACAATCAGCATCGCATTGCGGAACACATGCCCATACAACACTTTCTTTTCTGACAGCCCCTTGGCCCGCGCCGTCATGACATAGTGTTTCTTGATCTCATCCAGAAAGCTGTTCTTTGTCAGCAATGTCAGCGTTGCAAAGGCCGAGATGGTCGAGGCCGTGACCGGCAGCGCGATATGCCAGAAATAATCCCCGATCTTGCCCAGCAGGGACAATTCATCAAAATTGTCCGATGTCAGGCCGCGCAGGGGGAATATCTGCCAGTATGACCCGCCCGCAAACAGGACCAGCAGCAGGATCGCAAACAGAAAACCGGGGATCGCATAGGCAACGATGATCATCCCGGAGGTCCAAGTATCAAACTTTGAGCCATCGCTGACCGCTTTACGGATACCCAGCGGGATCGACACGACATAGGCGATCAACGTGGACCACAGGCCCAGCGTGATCGACACCGGCATTTTTTCCAGCACCAGATCAATCACGCTGATCGAGCGGAAATAGCTATTGCCAAAATCCAGCCGCATATAGTTCCACAGCATGTTGAAGAACCGCTCAAGCGGCGGTTTGTCAAAGCCGAACTCCTGCTCCAACTGCGCGATGAAATCAGCCGGCAGGCCGCGTGCCCCCGCATATCCGCTGTCAGATCCGGCGCTGATACCGGCATCGCCGCCACCGGCAAAGCCCTCAAACACATCGCCTTGCCCCTGCACCTGCGCAAGGATTTGTTCAATCGGGCCGCCGGGGACAAATTGCACCAGCGCAAAGTTGATCACCATGATCCCCAGCAAAGTGGGGATCACCAGCGCCAAACGGCGAAGTATATAACCACCCATGTCCCGGACCCTAGCGGATAGCGCCAGAGGCGCGCAGCGCCTGCGCCTTTTCAGGATTGAACCACCAGATCGACAGCTCCCCCATGCCATTGGGTGGCGGCGTGTCGGTATAGGGGCGTTCATACATATCGAAATATGCGATGTTGTGTTCGCCCTTATACCACTGCGGCACCCAGATATGCATCGCGCGCAGCACCCGGTCCAAGGCGGATACGGCTGTTTCCAGATCTTCGCGGCTGGTCGCGTTTTCAATTGTGCGGATCAGCTCGTCCACCGCCGGGTTGCTGACCCCGGCAATATTGTTGGAACCTTCCGCATCCGCTGCATCACTGCCAAAAATGCCGCGCAATTCGATGCCGGGTGTTTGTGACATGGAATAGCGGCGGGTGACGATGTCAAAATCAAAGCTTTTCTCGCGTTCCTGCGACTGGGCAGGATCAACGCGGGTATAGACCGCATCCACCCCCAGACGGCGCAGGTTCTCAACATAGGGATTGATGATCCGCTCGAAACTGGCGCTGTCGTTCAGCACCTCGATCCGCAGGCGGTCTCCGGTGTTGTTCACGCGGATACCATCACCTCCAACGGTCCAGCCCGCCTCGTCCAGCAGGCGGCCTGCTTCGCGCAGGGCGCGGCGGTCAGCGACATTGGCGGGATTTGATTCCGCCGGGCTAAAGGCAGGTTCGGTAAACACCGCCTCCGGGATATCGGCGCGCAGCGGTTCCAGCAAGGCCAGTTCGGCCGCGCTTGGCATGCCTTCGGCCTGCATGGTCGAATTTTCCCAGAAACTGTCCGTCCGGCTATAGATGCCGTAGAACAGGCTTTCATTCGACCATTCAAAATTGAATGCCATCCCGATGGCCTGGCGCACGCGGGGGTCTTCAAACACCGGACGGCGCAGGTTGAACCAAAAGCCCTGCGTCCCTGCCGGGCGGCCATCAGGCAGGGTTTCCACCTTCACCGCACCGCTTTGAACGGCCGGAAAATCATAGCCAGTGGCCCAAAGCAGCGACATGAATTCTTCGCGGTACATATAGGCACCGGCCTTGAACGCCTCGAACGCGGTGGTGTAATCGGCAAAATATTCGACCTGCAAAAAGTCGAAATTGTTTTGCCCGACATTCACGTTGAGATCTTTCGCCCAATAATCGTCGCGCCGCTCATAACGGATCGACCGCCCCGCATCGACCCTGCTCAGCCGATAGGGACCAGAGCCAAGCGGCGCCTCCAGCGTGGATTCGGCAAAGTCGCGGTTCTCGTAATAGGTCCGCGAAAAGATTGGCAGACCGGCCGCGCTCATCGCCAGTTCGCGCAGCGCACCATCTGGTTGGAAAGTGAATTTGACGGAGTGATCGTCCAGCGCCTCAACCGATTGGAAATCCCTGAACAGCACGCGATAGGCGGGGCGCCCCTTGTCGCGCAGCACCTCATAGCTGAAGACCACATCATGCGCGGTTACGGGTGTTCCGTCAGAAAACCGTGCCTCCGGGCGCATATAAAACGTCGCCCATTCGCGGCTTTCGGGATATTCGATCGTATGGGCCACAAGACCGTACATCGCATCCGGTTCATCCAAAGACCCTGTCATCAGCGTATCAAAAAACACTGTCGCCAAAGAGGCCGCGTTCCCCTTGAGGATGTAGGGCGTGACACTGTCAAAGGTGCCAAAGCCCCATGTCGAGAATGTCCCCCCTTTGGGCGCATCCGGGTTGACGTAGTCAAAATGCGCAAAACCTTCAGGGTATTTCAGGTCACCAAAGGTCGAAATGCCATGCGCGCGGATGATCTTTTCCTCTGCACGCAGGGGCGCGACTGTCATCAGCACGATCAGGCATGCCGTGCCCAGCGCCATAACGGCGAAGCCAAGCAGGGGTAAAATGGATCGGGCTGTGCGCACGGCGGCGCTGCTGCGGGGCCGGTTCAAGTGCTCATCCTCCTGCTGATGTGGCCGGTAGGTTCCGGCGCTGCTGCATTACGTAAGCTAAAGGGGGGATAGGGCCACATTCAAGTTGAGATTAAGTGATCTTTCCGTGATCACCGCAGAGTTGGCGCAACTGCCAACAAAAAGACCGCCCAAGCCTCGCATGGACGGTCTTTGTCAAATCACGGATCGCAATAGGATCAGATCGCGGCAGGATCAGTCGTCGACCGAGTCCAGATAGGCGATCAGGTCAGCGCGTTCCTGAATGCTGCGGATGCCGGCAAATCCCATCGATGTACCGGGCGCATATCCGCGCGGGTTTTCGAGGAAGGCCGACAGGTTCTCGGCTGTCCATGCCTCGGAATCGTCCAGCGCGCCGGAATATCCAAACCCGTCAACAACAGCTTTCTGGCGCCCGACAATGCCATACAGATGCGGGCCGGTACCGTTCGCGCCATCTTCCAGACGGTGACATGCGGCACATTTGTTGAAGCTGCGCGCGCCACGGTTCAAATCTGCCGCGGCCACCAATTCAGCAAAATCGATCTCCTCGGCAACCTCGGCGACAACATCGTCTTCGCCGGTGTCGATCACATAGGCTTGTTGACCATCGCCATGGCCACCTGTGCTGTACAGCTCTTCCGCGCCCCATTTAGCAAGCAGAAAAATCAGCAGGGCCCCGCAAAACGCGCCCAAAGTCTTGGTAAAGGTCATCGTATCAAGCATGTGTCGCCCGTCCGTTGAATCGGTTTGCATTTCATCTCTGTCGGTCGGGTATCTATTGCTTCCCCTTGTGGCTGGCAAGGTATAGTTACCGCGACCAAACGCCCGATGGGGCAAAAACTGTCCCGAATTTGACTGGAAATGATCAAATGACCAACCGTATCGCCTTTCAGGGAGACCTTGGCGCCTACTCGCACGAGGCTTGTGTCGCTGCCCGCCCGGATATGGAGGCCCTGCCCTGCCGCACCTTCGAGGAGGTGATCGAGGCTGTCCGCTCGGGGCGGGCGGATATGGCGATGCTGCCTGTCGAGAACTCTACCTATGGTCGCGTGGCCGATATCCACCGCCTGTTGCCCGAATCCGGGCTGCATATCGTGGACGAGGTGTTTGTGCGCGTGCGGATCTGCCTGATGGCGCGCCCCGGCACCAAACTGGCCGATATCCGCAAGGTGCGGGCGCATCTTGTGCTGATCCCGCAGGCCCGCGCCTTTCTTGAGGCGCATGGCATCAGCGCCGAAGCCGCCGCCGACAGCGCAGGTGCCGCAGCAGAGCTGGCACGCGGCGGCCCCGCTGATCAGGCTGTGCTGGCCAGTGATCTTGCGGCGCAGATCCACGGGCTGGAGGTTCTGGCCCGCGATATCGAGGATCATGGCCACAACACCACACGGTTTTTGTTGATGGCACCGCAGGCCGATCTCAGCCGCAGGTCGGATCACATGATGACCACATTCGTGTTTCAGGTCCGCAACATTCCCGCCGCGCTTTACAAGGCGATGGGCGGCTTTGCCACCAACAGCGTGAACATGACCAAACTGGAAAGCTATATGGTGGGCGGGTCGTTTACGGCCACGCAATTCTATGCCGATATCGAGGGGCACCCCGATGACAGCAATGTCACCCTCGCGCTGGAGGAGCTGGCCTATTTCACCACCGAACTCAGCATTCTTGGCGTCTATCCAGCTGATCCCAAAAGATTTTGATACCCCCCCAAGGGGCAAAAGGACACGCGATGCAGGTGCATATTCTGGATGACTGGTTCGATACATTGCGCAGCCTGCCCTCATTCGGGCGGATGGCGGGGCATGCGGTGACCGTCTGGACCGATCATGTCGATGATATCGACACGCTGGCCGCGCGGCTGGCCGATGCCGAGGCGCTGGTGCTGTTTCGGGAACGCACGCCCGTCACGGCCGGCCTGCTTGAGCGTCTGCCAAAGCTGCGCCTGATTTCGCAACGCGGGCCTTATCCGCATGTCGATGTCGCGGCCTGTACCGCGCAAGGGGTGCTGCTTGCCTCGAACATGAGCGCGGGCCTGCCATCCTATGCGGCGGCGGAACTGACATGGGCGCTGGTCCTTGCCGCGATGCGCCAGATCACCCAGCAGATGGCCAGCCTGCGGGCCGGTTCGTGGCAAATGGGCGTCGGGCGCACCCTGCGTGGCCGGACATTGGGCCTTTACGGGTATGGGCGGATTTCTGGCGTGGTTGCGGGCTATGCGCGGGCCTTTGGCATGCAGGTGCATGTCTGGGGGTCGCCAGAGGCGCAGGCCAGGGCCAGGGCTGACGGCCTGCATGTGCCAGACAGCAGGTCCGATTTCTTTGCGGGCTGCGATGTCATCAGCCTGCATGTGAAGCTGACGCCACAGACCCGCGGCATCATCACCGCAGATGATCTGGCACAGATGCGGCCCGCATCGGTGCTGGTTAACACCTCTCGTGCGGCGCTGATTGCACAAGGGGCTTTGTTGGCGGGTCTTGATGCCGGCCGTCCGGGGATGGCTGCGCTGGATGTGTTCGATATCGAACCTCTGACCGATCCGGCCGATCCCCTGATGGCGCATCACAACGTGATCTGCACGCCCCATATCGGATATGTGACCGAGGATGAGCTGGATATGCAGTTCGGCGATATCTATGACCAGATCAACGCCTATGCCGCAGGCGCGCCGATCCATGTGATCAACCCCGAGGCCAGCCCGCAGGGCTGAACGCAGGGCTAACCGCTGGGGTCAGCATCATCCCGGCTGTCAGCTCGCGCGTTTTGCGCGATCTTCCAACTCGCGGGCATAATCCGCGATTCGCAGGTGGAATTTCTTGTTCAGGCTGGTGCGCGCCAGTTTGAGCGATTGCACCAGAAGGCGCGCCGATATGGTCCTGGGTTTCAGATCCAGATCGATACCCAACCGCGTGCGCCCACGCGACAGGGCCACAAAATCGATCAGCAAATCCGTTTCCAGCCCCTGCGCGGCAGAATGAAACCGCATGCTATTGGGCGGCACGAAGGCGACCATTTCGATAGCGAGTTTGCGCTGGCGTCCACGCGCCACAAACTCTGCTGTCCAGCTCATGCCGACATCGGGTTTGTGCAGGTTGTCTGTGCGCTGCACATCAGCGCCCCGGCGCAGGGCGGCCCGCTCCAGCGCCTCGAAATTGCTGACCAAGGCAAAAACCTGCTCGATCGGCGCCTCAATATCCTCTTTTGTCGAAAACTTCATGGCGCCTCACTCATCAAACTCATGTCTGCAATACTGCGGCTTGTTTATTGCCACTCTATTCAAACTGCTGATTGCCCGACAGATTAAAATCTTTTCGTCTTGGGTCTCATAGGACGATTGCGCCACATCAATCAAGCCGATCCGCGAGCCAATGGCTAAGGATAAAATGGGCAATCGCGCCTTTGCGGGCGGGCAGCAATTTGGGGTGGCGGCCTGCAAATGCCTCCAGCATTTCATCCCGGCTGACCCAGATCGCATCCTCGATCTCGACCGGATCAATCGTGATGTCGCGGCTGACCGCCTCGCCGCGGCATCCCAGCATCAGCGAGGATGGAAAGGGCCAAGGCTGGCTGGCCAGATAATCGACCTGCCCGACGCGTATCCCCGCCTCTTCCCAGACTTCGCGGCGCACCGCAGCCTCGATCGTTTCACCGGGTTCGATGAAACCCGCCAGCAGGGAATACATCCCCGCAGGCCAGCCGGGTGATCGCCCCATCAACACCGAATTTCCATGCGTTATCAGCATGATCACCACCGGGTCTGTGCGCGGAAAGTGATGCGCGCCGCATGCGGGGCAATCACGCTGCCATCCGGCCTTGGCCACCGCGCTGCGCGCGCCACAGACGGCGCAAAACCCGTGGGTTGCATGCCAGTTGAACAAGGCGCGCCCGCTGGCGGCCAGTTCGGCATCGCGGGGGCTGATACGGGTCATGACGCTGCGCAATTCCGCAAATCGCTGTGTTTGCGGCAAAGCCGGGTGATGCTGCTCGCTGCGGTCCAGAAAACTGTTCAGATTTGCCTGATCGTGGTCGGCGGGGGTCCACCCTGCCAGATCATATGCAAAAACGCCCGCCCCGTCCTCGCGCCCCAGAAAGAACGGGTCCGGCGCTGTCTCGGTCAGGACCGGATGATCCAAGGGCAGTCGCGCCAGCCCCCGCCCCTCGGGCCTGTCCTCCAGCAAGGGCTTGCCACGCCAGAACAAAATCGCGCGGCTTGATGTATCAGCCCCCAGCGCCGCCAAAGCGGCTGCATCACTGCGCAGGTCCGCGGCACGGTCCAGACCCGATCCACCAAAGGTGACTGTTTCCGCAATTTTCATCTGCCCTGCGCCTTTTACTGGAAAGGTTTTTTACCCGTAGCCGGATTTTGTCCAAGATTTGCACCGCCCCGCCGGGAATGCAAAGACCGCATTCGGGTTTTTTGACTATTTTCTCTTTTAGGTAGTATTCATATTTGTTAAACTTGACCTGGTCAGGGAATAATCATTTGGCCCTGACGGCAGGAATGGGTTTTGTAACAGCGGCGCAGTGCCGTGTTTTGTGTGGTAAAAAGTGACGTTTTTTACACCGACCAAACTGTCGGACATGTCCGGCATGACAGCGACCAAGCTGGATTTGCGGTTGATGCAGACAACCGATCTGCATGCGCATATTCTGGCCTATGATTACCTTCTGGATCGTCCTGCTGATAAAAATGGCCTGTCGCTCTTGGCCGGCCTGATCCGCGCCGCACGGTCCGAGGCGTGCAACACTCTTCTTTTTGATACCGGTGATTTTCTGCAAGGCACAGCCCTGGGGGATTTATACGCCAGTTCAGGGCCGATGCAGGATGCCCAGCCCCATCCCGTGATCGCCGTGATGAATAGTCTGGGATATGATGCCGGAACATTGGGCAATCACGATTTCAACTATGGTCTGGAGTTTCTGACACGCGCCTTGTCCAGCGCACAGTTTGACATGGTTTGCGCCAATGTGGCGACGCGTTTGGGGGTAACACCATGCGCGGATACACCCTTTATCGCGCCCTGGACGATGCTGCACCGCCATGTGCGGGATCGGTGCGGGATGTGGCATGAGCTGCGGATCGGCGTGGTCGGCTTGTTGCCGCCCCAGATCGATACATGGGACCGCCATCATCTTGAGGGCAGATTGCACACGCGTGACATGGTTGACACTGCGCGCGCCCATCTGCCCGCGATCCGCGCGGCCGGGGCCGATCTGATTGTGGTGCTCAGCCATTCCGGGATCGCGGCGGATGGGGGACGCCCCCGGATGGAAAACGCCGCCCTGCCCCTTGCCGCCCTGCCCGGTGTCGATGCGATCTTGTGCGGGCATCAACATCAGGTCTTTCCCGGCCCTGCCTTTGACGGGATCGCAGGGGTGGATGCAAAAGCAGGCACGTTGCATGGCAAGCCTGCGGTCATGGCCGGGTTCTGGGGCTCGCATCTCGGGTTGATTGATCTGACCCTGCAACGCGATGACCACGGCTGGCATGTCTGTCACCACACCAGCCATCTGCGCCCTGTTTGCCCTGCGGCCGATAGCACGGATATCACTGCGACACCAACCGGCGATGATGCGGATGTCCTTGATCTGATGCAGGGCGCACATGCGCGGACACTGGCGCATTTGCGGCGCCCCGTTGGTCACAGCAGCAAACCCGTGCATTCCTTTTTCGCGCTGGTGGCCGATGACCCGTCGCTTCAACTGGTGGCGGAAGCCCAGCGTGACAGGATCGCGGCCCTTCTGAAAAACCGCCCCGAGGCGCAGTTGCCGCTTTTGTCTGCCGTATCACCGTTCAAGGCCGGGGGCACCGCAGGCCCTGCGCATTTTACCGATGTTCCCGCAGGCCC
>JBLRWJ010000067.1:0-14745 GCA_047921315.1 Rhodobacterales bacterium
GGCGAAACGCTCAGACATTGCGCTGGCAGGGCAATGATCAACCCTCAGGTTTCATCTTCCAGACAGGTCTGCTCCAGATCCGTATCAGGGGGGGCATCTGGTGCATTGCGGGCCTCTGCATCGGTCAGGGCGGACAGTCTGAACCCCAAGGCCAGCGCAAACCTGTTTTCACTTTCTTCGCGCGTCAGCGTGCCGCCAATCTGTTGGGCAAAAGAGTCAAGCAATTGCACGCCCAACCCTGTCCCCTCGGGCAGGTCTGCTTCGCTTTCGGGTTTGGCCCCGGTGCTATTCACCACACAGAGCAGCGCGCTGTTATCGTCCTTGCGTTTCAGACTGACAGACAGCAATGGCGGCTTGTCCCCATCCTGACCTGCGTATTTGATCGCATTGGTCAGCGCCTCTGTCAGAAACAGCGATAGCGGCACCGCCTGATCCGGTGTCAGGCTGATCGGATCAAAATCTTCCTCGATTATCAGCCTGCGGCCCGGTCCGGTGGCCATTCTGGTCAGTTGCCGCAAGATATCCGATAACAGTTCGTGCGCACTGACATCGGTCAGGCCGCTGGTCTGGTAAAGCCCGTGATGGATTGTGGCAAGGCCAAGCACACGGTCACGCACGCCTTTCATCAGGATCTTGGCCTCAGGGGTGCGGGCCTGACGCAGCTGCATATTCAGGATCGATGCGATCAACTGCAGGTTGTTCTTTACCCGGTGGTGAACTTCGCGCAACAGCACCTCTTTTTGGTGGATCGCGTTCTCAAGCTCTGCCTCGTCATGCAGGATCGTATCTGTCATGCGCATGAAGGAATCTGATAATTCCCGTAATTCCAGCGGTGCGCCGTCCACGTTGATCTTGCGCACCGCACGGTCGCCACCGGCAAAGGCACCAATCGCGCCCCGCAGCCGGTAAATATGGCGCGTTACCATCTGACCTGCCGCCAGCCATGCCACCAGCAGGCTGGCCCCCCACATCAGGGCGGGGAAAATCGCGGCGGGCATCGCATCCAGCGCCCCGATCCGGTGCCCCTCACCCGGCCATGTCCCCAGCGCGTAAAGCGTGCCGTCAATCAGCGGGACCACGGAATAGACCCGCTCGGTGCCCGATGCTGACCGGGCCGTAAAGGCCAGCGTCTGCCCCCCGGTCAACGCACTTAACGAACGATGACGCGGCAAAAGGTAAGAGGCCCCCTCCATCCCCAGCGACGATGTCAGCACCTCGCCTTTGACATTGAAGGTCAGGATGGCCGAGCCTTGATCACTGGGCAAAGACAATGGCATACGCCGCATGGCCATCCCGCTGATCTCATCCAGTGCGACATGCGGCAGAACGATGGTCACCACGCCGATGGTCACAACATCGTCAAGCCCGGCTTGCGGCACCTGAATGGGATGCGTGACAAGGATCGCCGACCCGCTGGCAAGCACACCCTCGCTATCCAGATGGACAGAGGGGTCTGTCGTATCGACCAATTGCTGCAAAAGCTCTGTGCCGATCAGGTTTGCGCGGGCAATATTCGGGGCGCAGATCAGGTTCCCGTCGGCACCCACAACAGCCAGATTGGCATGCTGGGATATCTGGGAGTTCAGCAGCCCCACGCCACGGTCGCAAATATCTGTCAGCCGCCCAAGATCAGGTGGCCCATCGACGCCAGAGGCCTGCGCCTCACCCTCGCGCGCCCTGCGCGCCAGATGTTCGGCAATCACTACCGCCATGCCCTGTGCGCGTTGCAAGACCTGCAATTCGGATTGCACGATCATGAGCGTTTCACCCATCAGCGCTGCCTCGGATCGTGCCTCTGCCTCTTTCAGCAGGCTAACGGATTGCAGCACCGCAATCAGGCCCACAGGCAGCAGCGCGACCGATAGCAGCAGCGCAAGCCGCACGCCCAGCCGGTCAGGCGCGCGAAGCAGTTTGCGCATGCGTGTCTTCATGCCGCTTGCGTGCCGGATTTCGACATGACAGCAGCGGTTGTTCCATCAATTCCGTCCAGCATATGTTCGCCATCCGCCATACCCAGCAGCGCGCAGAGCCGCGATCTGGCCCGGCTTGCCCGGCTTTTGACGGTGCCTTCGGCAATGCCGATCATCTTGGCGGCCTCTTGCGTGGTAAAGCCGGATGCGCCGACCAGCAGCAAAATCTCGCGGTGCTCTGCCGACAGTTGCGCAAAGGCTGCGCGAAAATCATTCATCGCCAGTTTGCTATCATGTGCTGGCTTTTCAAACAGGCTTGCCGCATGGATACCCTCCGGGTCCGGCATTTCCCGCCGCCGTTTGCGGGTGTGCGAATAAAAGGTATTGCGCAGGATCGTGAAAAGCCACGCGCGCATATTTGTGCCCGGCTGGAAACTGTCAATATGGGTCCATGCTTTGACCACGGTATCTTGCACCATGTCATCGGCCAACGCGACATTGCCTGTCAGATTGATCGCAAAGGCGCGCAGGGCGGGCAGGTGACCGGGCAGCGCATCGCGCGGATCGCCAGCAGGATCGTCAGCCATAGAGGGGCGCGTTTCATGGGTAATCATTTCTTGGTCTCCTGGGCGCGCAACCGCGCAAGAAGGTCTTTGAACCGGTCGGGAACATCCTCGTTCAACGCGTCTTCATACACCCGCTTGAGGTTTTCATCGATCTGCCGCTTTACAGAAGGGGCAATACGCGCCTTCGCCTTTTTATCCTGCGTCATATGGAACCCCATGCCTGCTACCACCATTTTGTGTATTCGAGTCGGAACCAAACGTCCCGCCACGCGTTTGGTTCCTGACAAAACTGCACCAGAGGGAAAAACATGTCATCCGACACACCGTCCGACCTTGCCGATATTGTCGGGGCAAGCCTGCCCTTTCTTCGCCGTTACGCGCGCGCGCTGACCGGGAGCCAGGAGTCCGGTGATCGGTTCGCCGCCGCCACGCTGGAGGCGATCCTGACGGAGCGTGATATCCTGTCAGACAGATCATCCCCGAAAGTGGCCCTGTTTCGGGCCTTTCACATCGTCTGGTCCAGCGCGGGTGCACCGCTCAGCACGCCTGATGATGATATGTCCGCGCGGGCGCATCACCACATGGTGCATCTGACAGCCAATACGCGTGAGGCGTTGTTGCTCAATTCCATCGAAGGTTTCACCACTGCAGAGGTGGCCGCGATCATGCAGGTCACCCAATCCGAGGCCGAAGATTTGCTGGATATCGCGCAGTCTGAAATGCAGGCGTCAATGGTGGGGCGCGTGATGATCATCGAGGATGAGCCGATCATCGCTGTTGATCTGCAATCCATCGTCACCGAAATGGGCCACAGCGTGACAGGTATTGCGCGCACCCGCACCGAGGCCACAGCGCTGGCGCGGAAAACCCCGCCGGACCTGATACTGGCAGATATCCAGTTGGCGGATAAGTCATCGGGCATCGATGCGGTGCGTGACATTCTGGATGCGCTGGGGGAGCGTCCGGTGATCTTTATCACGGCTTTCCCCGAACGCTTGTTGACAGGTGAACGGCATGAACCGGCCTTTCTGATCGCCAAACCCTTTGACGAAGATCAGGTGCGTTCGGCTGTCAGCCAGGCGATGTTCTTTGCCTCGACCCAGACGCTCAATGCCTGACAGACGTTGATGGACAAGCGCCTGATCCTGTCAAAAGCCTGATCAGGATCAAGCTGAAACCCGCCACCCCCGGTGCCGTTGCGGCGCGGGGGTGTTTGTTTGTAAAGCCAAAAGTAGTTTATTGAAAATGACGGAATTACGGAAAAAGACCGTGACATTTATTTCAAAAATACCAGTCGCTGCGGGAACCGTTTTCAGCACCGCACGTTGTTTATTCAAGCGCACAAAAAGTGCGGGAAACACAACGAAAGGAGACTGACATGCTTGGCTGGGCCCTTACATTCTTGGTGATCGCGCTGATCGCCGCCCTGTTTGGATTTGGTGGCATTGCCTCGGCTTCTGCCGGAATCGCGCAGATATTGTTTTTTGTCTTTATCGTCTTGTTCATCATCGCAATGCTGGCACGCGCCTTGCGTGGCAGGCCGCCGATGTGACGCCGGGAAGGGGGCCTGCCCGGCTATATGTACCTCATCCGGCGGGCTTCCCGATCTGCACTGTCCTGTGAACGTCCCCTGTCTCGGGCAGTGCAGACCTTTGTTAAATCACAGTTTTTGACCAAAACGCGGCACGTGTCCTGCGTCCGCATTTCATAATCGGAGGCCAATATGGCACAAGCAAATCCAAAACCGACCCAAGAAGATCTGGCACAGCAAATGCAGGAATTGCGCGATGATGTCGCCAGTTTGACCAGAATGCTGGGCGATCTGACCCGCGCCGAGGCGCGTGAGGCCACAGACAGCGCCAAACGCGCCGCGCATAAAACCCGCGAAAGTGTTGCGCATGAATATGACAGGCTGCACAGGCATGCCGAGGATGCCGTAGATCATGCCGATGCGCTGATCCACGAAAAACCGGCCATGGCCATGGGGATCGCGGCAGGTCTGGGCCTTTTGGTCGGATTGATGTTGTCGCGGAAACCGTGATGTCTGATCTGGCAGGACGGTTGGATGCTGCCATTACCGCGCGTGCCCAACAGGGCGCGCGCCGCGCAGGTTTGTTTGCCGTCAGCACCTTGCTTGTGATCGTGGCAATCGCATTCCTGACTGTCGCGCTCTGGCTTGTGATCGCCGAGGCGCAGTCTGCCAAGGTTGCGGCGCTGATCCTTGGGGCGTTGTATCTGACAGCGGGGGGCGTGCTGCGCCTGCTTGCAAAACCGGCCAGACCGCCGCATGTGGCAACGCCGCACAAGGATGCCGCGCATCCCGCCGCGCCGCATGCCTCGCCCTATCCCGCGCTGGCCGAAGCCTTTGTCTTTGGTCTGGACACGGCCATGCGGTTGCGCCGTTCGCGCCGCGACAGGTGAGGGGCGGGGTCTGGACATGCGCCCACCTGCTCCCCCGTCTGCCGGCTCACCGTCTGCCAGTTCCCCGTCTGCACGTTCCGTGACTGCCGGATATGGCTTTCCGCGCGCGGCTACCTGGTCTTTGGTGGCGATTGCCAGCCTGATGGTCGTTGCGGCCCTGCAAGAGATGCGCAGCTTTGCCATCCCCACCGTTTTGGCGCTGCTTGCAGCGGTCGCGCTGGAGCCGGTGGCGCGGCGGGCCGATAAATGGCGCATTCCGCGCAGCCTGTCGGCGGCAGTGATCGTTCTGACAGCGATTGGTGCGATTGTGTCGCTGGTTTATTTCGTGATGCCCACCGCCGAGGAGTGGAATCGCCGCGCGCCCGACATTCTGCGCCGGTTGGATGATATGGCGCGCAATCTGATCAGCGGCCTGACCGATGCGATTCAGGGCCCACGCTTTGACAGCGAGGGCGAAGAGATCGACCCGCTGGAACAACTGACCGGGGCTGGCGGGTCGATCCTGACAGGTCTGGCCGTCACGGTGCCGGTCTTTGCCGGCGCCACGCTTTATGCCGCCGGGCTGACCTTTTTCCTGCTGCGCGAACGCGCGCTTGTTGGCCGCTGGATCATGGCGCTGGGCAGCACACCGCGCCGCCAGCGCAGCTTGGGCCGCGCCATCCGCGATATCCAAAGCCGGGTGTCTTTCTATCTGCTGGCCATTCTGATCATCAATACCTGTCTTGGTCTGACTGCAACCTTGCTGTTCTGGCTTGCTGGCCTGCCCAATCCGTTCCTGTGGGGGCTGTTGACAGGTGTGTTGAACTTTATGCCCTATATCGGTCCGGCCATCATGGCCGTGATCATTTTCGGCGTTGGCCTTGTCACCTACGACGAACCGCAATCAGCCTTTTTGACGGTGCTGGCCCTGATGGTGCTGAACACGCTTGAAGGGCAATTCGTGACCCCGATGCTGGTGGGGCGCCAGATGCGTCAATCCGCGCTTGCGATTTTTCTTGCGATCACCTTCGGGGCTTGGCTTTGGGGGGCGGCGGGGGCGATCCTTGCGATGCCTGTGCTGTTGGTGGCATCGGCCTTTATACGCCGCAATCCGATACGCGCAGCAGCCCAAGACCCGCCTTTTGCAGGATCGTTTGCACAGTCTTTTGTCGGCCTGCGCCGGACAAATACGCCCGATCAGCTCGCTGTCAGGCGGTCCAGATAAAGGCGCACCGCGTCTTGTACATGGCGAAACCTGTCCCCGCCCAGATGTTTGCCGCCATACCACCGCGTCACCACCACGATATGATCATAAAGGCCCTCGCGTTCCAGCATCTTCAGGATCAGCATACCGGCACCGGCTTCGCCGTCATCGGCCTTGAGGGGCAGATCCTTGGTCAGACAGGCCCAGCTGTGATGGGTGGCGCGCGCGAATTTCTTGCCCCGGCACAAGGCCTTGATAAAGGCCTTCGCCTCACTATCGGATGCGCAGGCCCCCTCGGATACCGCATAGCGCGATCCGCGATCCTTGATGATATTGTCCAAAATCAGCATCTGGCAGGGCCCAAGCTTTTGCGTTCAATCCCGTGCAAGCGCGCGTATGGCGGCAATACCGCGATGGGCCTGACATCCCTTATTGGGCTGAAACAGAGCGGCGCCGCAATGTCTTATCAGGCTGGAAATACCAAATTCGGCCCGCGCGTGGAATAACGCGGCAGGGCAGGGCCTTCAAAATGGCGCGCGCTGACCATGACATCAGCCAGCGTATAATCGTCAAACGTGGTCAGAAACCGGTTCAGCGCTGTGTTGATGACGCTGGGCAAAGGGCAGGCAGGGGTGATGCGGCAGCTATTGTCGGGTTGAAAGCAGTCGACCATGCCGAAATCAGGCTCGGTCAGGCGCACAATCGTCCCCAGATTGATCTGGTCCGCAGGGCGTGCCAGCCGGAACCCGCCAGAGCGGCCGCGCACCGCCGTAAGATAGCCGCTGCGCGTCAGCAACAGCACCACCTTCTTGAGATGCGCGCGCGACACATCAAAAAGCTTCGCTGTCTCTTCGATGGTGACGAGCTGTTTTTGTTCAAGGCTCGCGGCATAGATAAGCACGCGGAATGCATAATCGGTAAATTTTGTCAGATGCAATTTCATCCCCCTCGGCATCTGTGTCCTGCGTTGCACAGATATTGACAAGTGAATATGGCGGAAAAACCCGAAAGATAGCGGTAAAATACGAAAGAGCAAAACAGAGACGCATTGACATGCTCCCGGTCGCGGGGATGATCCACCTGAAAAAAGGAGGGTTCAATGCCCGTCAACCAAAACCGTATCGATACCATCGCCCATGCGCAACCTCCCTTTGCTGTCACATTGGGGCTACGCATCACCTCGGCCACGCCGGACCGGGTTGAGGCGGAGCTGCCTGTCACCGCTGCATTATCCAACCGCAACGGCACATTGCATGGCGGGGCGTTCATGGCGCTTGCGGACAATCTGGGCGGCACGGCCACCTTTCTGAACCTTGCCGATGGCGAAGGGACCAGCACCGTTGAGAGCAAAACCAACTTCTTTCGCCCCGTTGCCGTGGGCGATACCGCCCGCGCTGTTACCGTGCCGCTGCACAAGGGGCGCTCGACCATGGTGTGGCAGACCAGCATCAGCACGGGCGCGGGCAAACTGGCCGCCATCGTGACCCAGACGCAGATGATTCTGCGCCCTGCGGCCAAGGCCTGAGCCCTGCGGCCAGGGTCTGGGCCGGATCAGGCCACCTGTCCCGTGGCGCGCATAATGGCCTGCGGCACCAGCCGTGGCCCTTGCCCTGGCACCGTGTTGACGCGCACCGCACAGCGATGGGGATGCGTTCCAGATCAAGGCAACCGCGTTCCACAGTAATATCACTGATCTGATCGCCACAAGCCCGCGCGCGATCCTGCCTGCCCCCGGCAGGCGCTTCGGACGGCCCAACACGTTGAAACGGCTGGGTTTCATGCGATGTCGGCGCATTCGGCCCCGGCCCGCCAGAGCGCCAGCCCAGGCAGGCGCTGCCCTCATCCTGGGGCCGGAACGGTGTCATGCAGAGGTCTTTATAAGGGACGCAGCCGTGATACCGCGTGGTTCTCGATCCTTGATCACGAATGGCCGCGCCTGAAGGCCGGGTTTGAGGCATGGCTTGATCCGTCGAACTTTGATGCCAACGGTCAGCAGCGGCAGGCCTTGCACCGGGGGTGATGGCGGCATTGGCAGGCAATTTGCCGGATTTTCGGGCGCATCCTGTCTATTCGGGGCGCTGCCGCAGATTGTGATGGTATGACGCCGGTGTGTATGAAAAAACGAAAGGGCAGCCCTGATATGAAAGGTGCCCATGTCCATTCTCGCCAGTATCCGCCACCTGACCCATTACCAGTATGATGGTCCGGTCAGCCTTGGCCCGCAGATCATCCGCCTGCGCCCCGCGCCGCATAGCCGCACGCGGGTAGTGTCGCATTCGCTCAAGATCAGCCCGGCGGATCATTTCGTGAACTACCAGCAAGACCCCTATGGCAACTGGCTGGCGCGCTATGTGTTCCCCGAACCAGTGCGCGAATTCAGGATCGAGGTTGATCTGATCGCCGATATGACGGTCTACAACCCGTTCGATTTTTTCGTGGAAGAGACAGCGGATACATGGCCCTTCGACTACCCCGAAGAGGTGGCCGAGGATCTGGTGATCTACCGCGTGACGGAACCTGCAGGCCCGCTTTTGCAGAAATGGCTTGCCTCGGTGCCGCGTGACCGCGTGCGCACGGTGGATTTCATCGTGGGGCTGAATGCACGGCTGGCGCAGGATATCGGCTATGTCATCCGGATGGAGCCGGGGGTGCAGACGCCCGAACAGACGCTGGAGGCGGCGCGCGGGTCGTGCCGCGACACCAGCTGGCTTTTGGTGCAGGCGCTGCGCCATCTGGGCTTTGCCGCGCGCTTCGTGTCCGGCTATCTGATCCAGTTGAAACCTGATCTGACAGCCGTGGACGGGCCGGTGGGCGCCACGCATGATTTCACCGATCTGCACGCATGGGCCGAGGTCTATCTGCCCGGCGCAGGCTGGATCGGGCTGGACCCGACATCAGGCTTGCTGACGGGCGAATCCCACATCCCGCTGGCCGCCACCCCGCATTACCGCAACGCGGCACCCATTTCAGGGCTGGCCAGCGCGGCCAATGTGACCTTTGATTTCGACATGACCGTGGCGCGCGTGGCCGAACATCCCCGCATCACGAAACCCTTTTCCGATGCCGCATGGGCCGAGCTGAACGCGCTGGGCGACAAGGTCGACAAGGCCCTGAAGGATGGCGATGTCCGCCTGACCATGGGCGGCGAGCCGACATTCGTCTCCACGCTGGATTTCGAGGCAGAGGAGTGGAACACCGAAGCGGTTGGCCCCACCAAACGCATCTTCGCCGATGCGCTGATCCGCCGCCTGCGCGACCGTTTCGCGCCGGGTGGTTTTCTGCATTACGGGCAGGGCAAATGGTATCCCGGCGAAAGCCTGCCGCGCTGGACATTCTCGCTCTACTGGCGGGGTGATGGCACGCCGATCTGGTCCGACGCGGACCTGATCGCGCCGGAAAAGACCGATGCGATAGTGACGCCGGATCAGGCCGCATCGCTTTTGGCCACGATGGCCGAGGCGCTGGGCGTGCCGGCGCAAAACGTGACCCCCGCCTTTGAAGACCCCGCCGAATGGATCATCAAAGAGGGCAATCTGCCCGAAAACGTCACGCCTGAAAACTCCCGCCTGAAAGACCCCGAAGAACGCGACCGTATCGCGCGCGTCTTCTCGCGCGGGTTGACGGCACCATCGGGTTTCGTGTTGCCGGTGCAGCGCTGGCAAGCGCGCGCGACAGGCCGTGTCTGGCGGTCCGAGAAATGGACCCTGCGGCGCGGGCATCTCTTCCTTGTGCCGGGCGACAGCCCCGTTGGCTACCGTCTGCCGCTGTCTGCCCTGCCGCATGTGCCTGAGGCGCAGTATCCGCATGTGATCCCGTCTGACCCCTTCGATGACCGTGGCCCGCTGCCGCAGGTTGCCCGCGATACTACGCCGGAACAGGCCCAAAGCCCCGCGCAACATACCCAGCATACCAGCAGCTTTACCGCATCAGAACAGGGCCAAACGCAGGTGGAGCAGACCATTGGCGAATTGGGTGGCGCGGTGCGCACGGCCATTTCCGTGGAACCCCGCGATGGGCGGCTTTGCGTCTTTATGCCCCCCGTCGAACAGGTCGAGGATTACCTTGATCTGGTCGCCGCCGCCGAGGCTGCCGCGAAAAAACTGGGCCTGCCTGTCCATATCGAAGGCTACGGCCCCCCGCATGATCCGCGCCTGAACGTGATCCGCGTTGCCCCTGATCCCGGCGTGATCGAGGTAAACATCCACCCCGCCCATACATGGCAGGAATGTGTGACCACGACCGAGGCGGTCTATGAGGAGGCGCGCCAGCTTAAGCTGGGGGCTGATAAATTCATGATCGACGGGCGCCATACCGGCACTGGCGGCGGCAATCATGTGGTGGTTGGCGGCTCCACCCCCGGTGACAGCCCGTTCCTGCGCCGCCCCGATCTGCTGGCCAGCCTGATCCTGCACTGGCAGCGTCATCCGTCCTTGTCATACCTGTTCGCGGGGCTGTTCATTGGCCCCACCTCACAGGCCCCGCGTATCGACGAGGCGCGGATGGACGCGCTCTATGAGCTGGAAATCGCGCTGGCCCAAGTGCCGATGCCGGGAAAGGGCAAACCGCCCGCACCGTGGCTGGTGGACCGCCTGTTTCGCAACCTGCTGGTTGATGTCACAGGCAACACCCACCGCGCCGAAATCTGCATCGACAAGCTTTATTCCCCTGATGGCCCCACGGGGCGTCTGGGTCTGGTTGAATTCCGCGGTTTTGAGATGCCCCCCAATCCAAGGATGAGCCTTGCACAGCAACTCCTGATCCGCGCCCTGATCGCGCGCATGTGGAAAAGCCCCGTCAAAGGCAACCTGACCCGCTGGGGCACCACCCTGTCGGATCGTTTCATGCTGCCGCATTTCGTCTGGGAGGATTTTCTGGAGGTGCTGGCCGATCTGCGCCAGCACGGCTTTGACCTCAATCCCGATTGGTTCAAGGCGCAGGCCGAGTTCCGCTTTCCCTTCTGCGGGCAGCTGGAGGTGGAAGGCGTCACGCTCGAACTGCGTCAGGCGCTTGAGCCGTGGCATGTGATGGGCGAAACCGGCGCGATCGGCGGCACCGTGCGCTACACCGACAGCTCGGTCGAACGCCTGCAGGCCAAGCTGACAACGTCCGATCCCGACCGCTACACCGTCACCTGCAACCGCCGCCGCGTGCCGATGCAAAAGACAGGGGCGAATGGTGTGTCCGTTGCGGGGGTGCGTTTCAAGGCGTGGCAGCCGCCACTGGCGCTGCATCCCGCGCTGCCGGTCAATGCGCCGCTGACCTTTGATGTCTATGACAAATGGAACGGGCGGGCCTTGGGCGGTTGCACCTATCATGTCGCCCATCCGGGTGGCCGCAACTATGACACGTTCCCCGTCAATGGCAACGAGGCCGAAGCGCGGCGCCTGGCGCGGTTCGAGCCGCATGGCCATACGGGCGGTTTTTATGAACCTGTCGCAGAAACACCCCATCCCGAGGCCCCGATGACGCTGGATCTGCGGCGCGCAGCGGGGATCTGATGGCAGGGCTGGCACAGTCATCAACGGATGCGATGCGGCTGTTTCACAGCTATCGCCCGCTGCCGGGGGTGCCGGATGAACTGGTCTGCGAGGGCGGGGCCATGCGGCCCGGTTGGGCCGGCCTGATCGCGCATCTGTCGGGCCTTGGCCCCGACGAGATTGCGCATGATTTCGCACGCGGGGATCAATACCTGACCGATGCGGGCGTGTTTTTCCGCAGCTATGGCGATACCAGCCTGTCGGGGCGCGATTGGCCTTTCAGCCCGATCCCGATCATCCTGCCGCAGGCGGAATGGTCGGGCATTACCGCAGGGCTGATGCAACGCGCCGATCTGCTGGAACAGGTTGTGGCTGATCTTTATGGCCCAAACCGCCTTGTCGCGGATGGTCATCTGCCCGCAAGCCTGATCGCGGAAAACCCCGAATGGCTGCGCCCGATGGTCGGGATCACGCCGGCATCGGGGCATTTTCTGCATTTTCTGGCTTTTGAGATCGGGCGCGGGCCTGATGGGCGCTGGTGGGTCTTGTCTGATCGCACCGATGCCCCGTCAGGCGCGGGTTTCGCGCTGGAAAACCGGGTGGCGACATCGCGGGTCTATCCCGATCTGTTCCGCCAGACCAATGTGCACCGGCTGGCCGGGTTCTTTCGGGCCTTCCGCCAAGGGCTGGATCACCTGTGCCAGACCCCTGCGGCCCGCATCGGCATTCTGACACCGGGACCATTGACCGATACCTATTATGAACAGGCCTATATCGCGCGCTATCTGGGTCTGAACCTGTTGGCGGGTGAGGATCTGACAGTGCAGGACGGCCGCTTGCAGGTGCGCACGGTGCAGGGGCTTGTGCCGGTTGAGGTGCTGTGGCGGCGGATGGATTCCGCTTGGGCCGATCCGCTGGAACTGGCTGAACAGTCGCAGATCGGCACTGCCGGCCTGGTCTCGGCGATCCGTCAGGGACAGGTCACCATGGTCAACGCGCTGGGGGCAGGGGTGCTGGAAACCCAAGCGCTTATGGCGTTCCTGCCCAAGATCAGCAAATTGCTGACAGGCCAGCCGCTGGCCTTGCCCAATGTGGCCACATGGTGGTGTGGGCAGCCAGCCGAGCTGGCCCATGTGCGCGCCAATGCGGGGCGGATGATGATCGGGCCGGCATTGTCCACGCGGATGCCGTTCGAATCCGATGCGCCCCATGCCATAGCGGGGCAGATCACAGGCGCAGACGAGACTGATCTGGATAGATGGCTTGCAACCACTGCGTCCCATCTGGTTGGGCAGGAACTGGTGACGCTCTCGACAACTCCGGTGTTTGAAAACGGTGCTCTGGCCCCGCGTCCGATGACGATCCGGGTGTTTCTGGCCCGCACGCCGGATGGCTGGCAGGTGATGCCGGGGGGATTTGGCCGCATCGGTGCGGGGCAGGATGCAACCGCCATTGCCATGCGCAGCGGTGGTGCGGTGGCCGATGTCTGGGTGGTCAGTGACACCCCGGTTGAGGCGGTGTCGATGCTGGCCAGAACCGATGCACCGTTCCAGCGCGCCCAGCTTGGCCCGCTGCCTTCGCGCGCGGCTGATAACCTGTTCTGGTTGGGCCGCTATGTCGAACGCACCGAGGGTATCCTGCGTCTGGCGCGCGCCTATCACAGCCGTCTGGATGAGGCCGCAACAGAGCCGCTGCTGGCCTTGATCAGAGAGCGGTTGGCAGTAATGAATGTGGATGCCGATCAGGCCATGCCGGACGGGCTTGGCAACACATTGGCCTCTGCTGTCAACAGCGCCAGTCAGGTCCGCGACAGGTTCTCGGTTGATGCATGGTCCGCGTTGAAGGATCTGGAGAAAACCATGGGCCGGATGGGGACCACCGCCCGCCCCGGCAACGATGCCTCTCTGGCGATGAGCGTGCTGCTGCGCAAGATCGCAGGATTTGCAGGCCTTGTGCATGAAAACATGTACCGCGCCACGGCGTGGCAGTTTCTGACCATCGGGCGGTCACTGGAGCGGGCGGCGATGATGGCGGATCTGCTCGCGGTGGTGATTGCCGATGACGCACCGGATGGCGCCACCGATCTGGCGATCGAGATTGGCGATAGCACCATGATCCATCGCCAACGCTATGCGGTGACAACCACGCGCAACACCGCGATCGACATGCTGGCACTGGACCCGCAGAACCCGCGCTCGATCCGGTTCCACCTGCGTTCCATACGTAGGCGTGTGGAGGATCTGACAGCCGCGCGCCCCGGCGAACAGATGACCGATTTTGAACGCGCGGTGCTGGATGTGGAAACCCGCGTTGCCCTGCACGCGGTCGAGACATTGGACAGTGCCGCCCTGCAAAAGCTGCATGGTGATATTCTTGGCCTGTCCACCGCGTTGCAACACGCCCATCTGCAGTAGGATGCCCAAACCGTGATCTATGATGTCGCGCTGACCATCCGCTATGACTATGCTGGCGCTGCGGCAGGCGGGCGGCATCTGGTGCATCTGTCCCCGATGGATGCGCCGGGCCGCCAACGCGTGATCGCGGCACTGGTCACGATTGATCCGGCCCCTGCCGAACGCCAGAGCTGGACGGATTTCTTTGGCAATGCCACAACCGCATTCGCCTTTCGTGATCGTCATGCCTATGTGGAGCTGACCCTCAAAGCGCGGGTTGAACGGTTCATCCCCCCCGATGCGGCACAGACCGCAGCACTTTATTCTGATCTGCCGGGGCTGATTGCGCAGCGTCGCGACCTTGGGCCGCTCTCCCCGCTGCATTTCCGCGCCGCCTCAACGCGCGTGCCGGACCTGCCGCAGATCGCGGATTATGCAAGGCAGGTCCTTGCCGCAGGGCCAGCCCGGCCAACATGCCACCAAGTGATCATCGCCATCGGGCAGGCGCTGCACCGTGACATCCGTTTTGATGCCAAGGCCACCACAGTGGATACGCCACTGGCCGAGGCTTTTGCAAAGCGCAGCGGCGTCTGTCAGGACATGTCCCATATCATGATCGCCGCGCTGCGCAGCCTCGGGATACCCGCAGGCTATGTTAGCGGCTTTCTGCGCACGCTGCCACCGCCGGGAAAGCCCCGGCTGGAAGGGGCAGATGCGATGCATGCATGGGTCCGGGCATGGTGCGGGCCGGATGCCGGATGGCTTGATTTTGATCCGACCAATAACAGCACCGTC
>JBLRWJ010000068.1:0-14740 GCA_047921315.1 Rhodobacterales bacterium
GGCGGTGCCGCCGGGCGGGGGATATCGGCAATGGCGCGTGTTATGCAGAGGTCTTACGTAGAGATAGGCCAGCGTGATGAGCACAGCGACAGCGCCCATGATCCAGAACAGGGCCTGTCCCCCGGTTGAGCTGAAGCGGTCCATCTCGGCCCATGTTTTGGCGGCGTCGTCTGGCCCGGCATAGACCGCGCCGATCCCGTTCTGCCCGACCATATCAAGCGAGAAGCCGTCAATCGCGCCGCAATCAGCGTAAAGCCGGGCGGATACCAATGCTCTGGCCGCCCGTCGATCAGCGTGATGGCCGCGCCGTCCAGACGTGCTGTCAGGCGGTTGGCCATCGCCGCACCGGCAGCGCCTGCACCCAGAATGGCAATGCGCGCCGAGGTTTTGACGCGCGAGGCGCGCAACTGGGATGTATCTGACATGCGGCCCTCCTGATATATGCATATTTCTGAATGCATTAGGAAAGACGAATTTGAGATGGATCAAATGGGCGGCAAATCGTAGTGCCCTGTCAGATTGCGCCGCCTGTCACATCATCCCCAGCAGGCGCGCGGCGTTGTTTTTCAGGATATCGGGGCGCAATTCATCCTTGATGTCGATCTTTTCAAAGTCAGCCAGCCAGCGTTCCGGTGTGATCATTGGCCAGTCCGAGCCGAACAATACCTTCTTGCGCAAAATCGAATTGGCATAGCGCACAAGGATCGGCGGGAAATATTTGGGCGACCATCCGGACAGGTCGATATAGACATTGGGCTTGTGCTGGGCCACGGCCAGCGCCTCTTCCTGCCACGGGAAAGACGGATGCGCCATGATGATCTTCATATCGGGGAAATCCACCGCCACATCGTCCAGATACATCGGGTTGGAATATTTCAGCCGCATCCCGTTGCCGCCCCGCATCCCTGATCCCACGCCCGTTTGCCCGGTATGGAACAGCGCGATGGCGCCTGCCTCCTGTATCGCCTCATAGAGCGGGTAGGCAAAACGCTCATTGGGGTAAAACCCCTGAAATGTCGGGTGAAACTTGAAGCCTTTGATGCCGTAATGCTCAACCAGACGCCGCGCTTCGCGCACACCCATCTTGCCCTTATGCGGATCAATCGAGGCGAACGGGATCAGCACATCGGAATTCTGCGCGGCAATTTCCGCCACTTCCTCGTTCTTGTAGCGGCGATAGCCGGTCTCGCGCTCGGCATCGACGGGAAAGATCACGGCGGCGATGTTCTGTTCACGGTAATGGGCGGCGGTTTCCTGCATCGTGGGCGGATGCGACCACGGCGCGCCGAAATATTTGGCCATGGTCGATTGCAGATCATCATAGCCGTCATCGGCATGGCAACCGCAGGGTTCTTCGGCATGGGTATGGATGTCGATGGCGCGGATCTTGGCAAGGTCGATCATAGGGCGGTCCTTTCAGTGGCCTGTCTTATCGATACGGCGCAGCAACGCCACAAGGGTTGCGCGATCTTCGGTGCTCAATTCCGACAGCATCGCATCTTCATGCGCCTCAAGGGCGGCCACGGCGGCCTTGCGCCGCTTCATCCCCGCCAAGGTTGCACGCAGCGCAAAGGATCTACGATCACTCAGCACGCGGTGGCGACCGATCAGGCCCGCCTCTTCCAGCGCGTCGATGATCAGAACGGTGTTCGAGCGTTCCATATTCAGGCTGGATGCAAGCTGTGACTGGGTCACATCAGGCGTGTCGCAAATCACCGACAGCGCGGAAAAAGTGGTGATCCGCAGGCCCAGCGGTTCCAGCACCCGCGCGGCATCGGCCTGCATCAGGTTGGTCGCCCGCTTCATCGTGTAACCGACAAGCTGGCGCAGCGCCCTGTCCATCCCGATGGCTTGGGGATCGGTCATAGATGGTGTATCTTTCGGATCAGAAACAGATTTACGCGGCATGGCATTACCTGAAATCAGGGCTGCGTTTTTGCAAAAAGGCTTTCAGCCCTTCCTGCGCATCCGGGCTGGTCTGGGTCAGCGCGGCACAGAGGCTTTCGGTAAACAGACCATCCGCCTTTGACATATCCTCGATCCGGGCCAGCGCGTGGATCATCACATAGTTTGACAATCCGGCATTCATGGCAATCTTGCCCGCCAGATCACGCGCCATCGCCAGCGCCTCGCCGGGGCCAACAGCGTAGTGGCACAGCCCCAGACGCAGCCCTTCCTCGGCATCATATTTGCGCCCGGTCAGCATCATCTCAACCATGCGGTCCGCCCCCAGAATGCGCCCCACCCGCACCGAGGCACCGCCGCCCACATAAATACCGCGCCGCCCCTCGGGGAGCTGGAAAATCACGGAAGGTTCCGCGATACGCACATGGGTTGCCGTGGCCAGTTCCAGCCCGCCACCGATCACCGCACCAAACATGGCGGAGACAACGGGCAAGCCGGAAAACTGGATCTTGTCCATCACCGCGTGCCAGCCCCGCGAATGGCGCAATGTGCCCTCAGCATCGCGGGCGACATGCTCGCTCAGGTCCAGACCGGAACAGAAATGCCCCTCGGTGCCTGTCAGAACAACCACCTTCACCCCCTCTGGCGGTTCGGAAAAGAAACTGTCCAACTCGCGCAGAAGCTGGTCATTCATCGCATTGCGCTTGTCCGGCCTGTTCATCGTCAAGGTGGCGATAGGTCCGTCAATCTCAAGCTTCAGTGTCTGCAGGGGTGTTCGGGTCATGGGGTTGCCTTTGGTTATATGTCATAACTATCTGGACATGGCTTATCACAGGAATGTCCCGGCCCCAACCAGAACGGCGGGGCCGGGCGGGATAATCAATACATCATACGCAACGCGAACAAGGTGATACCGGGGAACAACACCAGAATGACCACGCGAATAATATCCGATGCAACGAAATACATCACGGATTTATAGGTCTCGATCATCGGTGTCAGGCGATCCATCGAATTGATAACAAACAGGTTCATCCCCACCGGCGGCGTGATCAATCCCACCTCGACCACGATCAGCACCAGAATACCGAACCAGATCGCCACCTCTTCGGTGGTCATGCCGAAATCAAGCGCCACGATGATGGGAAAGAAAATCGGGATTGTCAGCAGGATCATCGACAGGCTGTCCATCAGCGCGCCAAACACCAGGTACAGCAACAAGATGATCGTCAGCACCATCCACGGGCTAAGGCCAAGCCCGACCACATAGTTGGACAATTCCTGCGGCACCTGTGTCAGCGCCAGAAAACCGTTATAGAAAGCCGCGCCCAAGACGATGAAAAAGATCATCGCGGTGGACCGTGCCGTGGCCATGAAACTGCCGATAAAGCTGTGCCTGTTCAGCCCGCCATTGGCAAAGGCAATGATGCCGGTGCCCAGCGCCCCCACGGCGGCCCCCTCTGTCGGGGTGAAGATACCCATATAGATACCGCCCACCACAACCACGAAAACCGTCAGCACAGGCCAGACCGCGCGCAGCGCAACCAACCGTTCCCGATAGGGCATCCGCGCACGCGGGGCACCGGCCTCATCAGGGTGCAGACGGGCATAGACCGCGATGGTGATCATATATCCGATCGCGGCCAGAATGCCGGGG
Organism: Rhodobacterales bacterium; assembly: GCA_047921315.1. GTDB lineage: Bacteria > Pseudomonadota > Alphaproteobacteria > Rhodobacterales > Rhodobacteraceae > Seohaeicola. Next base: position 3,563 of record JBLRWJ010000068.1, read on the forward strand.
ATAAAGGCCGACAGGAACAGTTTTGCGATATTCTGTTCCGTCAGGATGGCATAGATCACCAAAATGACAGAAGGCGGGATCAGAATGCCCAGCGTGCCGCCAGCGGCCAGTGTCGCGGTGGAAAAACCGCCCGAATAGCCGTAACGCTTCAGTTCCGGCAAAGCCACCTGACTCATTGTGGCGGCTGTGGCGAGGGATGAGCCGCAGATCGCGCCAAAACCCGCACAGGCCCCCACAGCTGACATCGCAACGCCCCCCTTGCGATGGCCAAGCCAGCTTTCGGCCGCTTTGAACAATGATTGCGACATGCCGCCCAGCGTGGCGAAATGGCCCATCAGCAGGAACATCGGGATGATCGACAGCGAATAGCTGGAGAAGGTCGAATAGGTCTCGGATTTCAACCGGGCAAAGCCCATGTTGAAACTGCCCGTCACAAAATACAGCCCGAAAAGGGCCACAAGGAACATGGCCAAACCGATTGGCACCCGCAAAAATATCAGCGTCAGCAGAACGGGAAAAGACGCCATTCCAAGTTCAAGATTGGTCAATGCTCTGCCCCTCCGACGGACATGATGGTGCGGTTGCCGAAATATTCGACCAGCCTGACAATGGCGACATAGACACCCACGATGGCTGACACGACAGCGCCCACCAAGCTTGCGGCATAGGACCACCAGACCGGAAACTGGATCAGAAAGGTCGTCTCGCGGTACTGCATTTTGGACAGCATACCTTCGTAAAGCTGCATGGCGATCAGGATCAGCACGCCTGCGAACACGATATCCACCACCATCTGGATCACACGGTTCACGCGCACAGACAGGCCGGATGTAAAGATATCCACCGTCGCATGCCCTGCGGTGATCTGGCAAAACGGGATGAACGCAAAGATGGCAAAGGCCACGCCCGCTTCGACCAGTTCAAAATCGCCAAGGATCGGCCCCACCCCGGTGCCAAGCAATGTGCGGGCAAAATCCCCCAGAACCGCGACAACCGGCCCGGAATGCAGCAGCGTATTCAGCGCCCGCCCCAGAACCGACACGCAGATCATCAAAATCACCGCCGTCAGGACAAGCCCGCCCAGCACGGCCATGAGTTTTGCCAGATTAGTCATGAACCTGTGCATGCGCTTGGTTTTCCTTGTGTAGAGGATGGAACCCGATGGAAAGCCCCGCAGCCATTTCCCTGCTGCGAGGCCGTTGACCGTCTTGCGATCAGTTGCTGTGCTTTTCGATCAACGCCTTGGCCTGATCCAGAACCGCCTGACCGTCATAACCGGCCTTTGTCAGATCCTCGACCCAAGCTGTTTCTACCCCGGCGGCAGCCTCTTTCCACTCGGCCACCTGTTCGGGTGTCAGCGTGATGATGTTGTTGCCACGCTCCATCGCCAGCTTCATTGAAGGCTCATCCGCACCTGCCATCGTCTTGCCCGCGAAGGCCGAGAATTCCAGACCGGAGTTGTCGTCAATCACCGCCTTCAGATCATCGGGCAGGCTGTTATACTTGTCCTTGTTCATCGCAAAGATGAACGAGGTGGTATAAAGCGCCTCATCACCAAAGCTGGTATGGTTGTTCACCAGTTCCGCCACGCGCAAGGATGCGGTCACTTCCCATGGGATCACCGCCGCGTCGATCACGCCTTTGGACAGCGATTCCGGAATTGCAGGCACCGGCATGCCGATTGGTGTCGCGCCAAGCGCCCCGAACATGGTTGTGGTCGTACGCGTCGGCGCGCGCAGTTTGACACCGTTCAGATCCGCAACCGAGGTGATCGGGTTTTTGGAATGGATCAACCCCGGACCATGCACCCAGACGGCCAGCGTTTTGAAATCCTTATATTCGCTGTCCAGCATATTGGCTTCGGCAAATTCCCAATAGGCGCGGCTGGTGGCCTCGGCATTGGTCATCATGAAGGGAAGTTCGAACACTTCGGCCTGCGGGAAACGACCGGGGGTATAGCCCGCCACGGTCCAGACAATATCCGCGATACCATCAATCACCTGATTGATCAGTTCCGGCGGCGTGCCGCCCAACTGCATCGAGGGGTAACGCTCGATCTTGATCCGCCCGTCGCTATCCGCCTCGACCTTGTCGGCCCAGACATCCAGAACCAGTTTTGGCACATTGGCCTGTGCAGGCAGGAACTGGTGCAGCTTCAGCGTCACCTCCTGCGCATGGGCCGCAACACTCAACCCCGTCAAAACCGCTGCTGTGGCCACGCCGCGCAGGGCCGCTTTCATAAATGTCATATCTTAATCCTCCCATCGGATTTTGTGAAACCGTCCCGGTTTTGCTGGGATCGGGTCGTTGCTGTGCTGATGTTTGCCACCATCCTCATGGCGCGACATCAGGCTGGTTTGCGGGATGCGCCGCAGCGAATGCCGGCAGCGCCTCACAACGCGCGTTGATCTCTGCAATGCGGCCCAGATGGCTGATATCCACCCCGAAACGCTGCGCCGAGAAAACCTGTGGTACCAAACAAATATCCGCCAGCCCCGGCGTATCACCATAGCAAAAGGCGCTTTGCCGATCACGTTTCGCCAACAGCGCCTCGCAGGTCTCCAGCCCATCTGTCAACCAGCGTGTCAACCATTTGGTGGTGGCGGCGGCGTCAGCGCCAAATTCATCGCCTAGATATTTCAGCACCCGCAGGTTCTGCAGCGGATGCACCTCGCAGGCGATGACCTGCGCAAAAGCCCGCACATGCGCGCGCGCCACCGGATCTGTTGGCAACAAGGCCGGTTCGGGATGGGTTTCATCCAGCCATTCAAGAATCGCCAACGATTGGATCAGCGTATCCCCATCATCGGTGACAAGCGCAGGCAGCAATTTCTGCGGATTGATCTTGGCAAAGTCAGGCCCGCGCTGCGCCCCTTGCTTGAGATGCACCGAGGCGAAATCATACGCCAACCCCTTGAGATTGAAAGCGATCCGGCAACGGTAAGACGATGAGCTGCGGAAATAGCCATAAAATGTCATGGCGCAGACCCTGCCCGGATGGCGATGAAGTGATATGCCATGCGCCCTCCTCCCCAAGGTTACCGCATTTAGGTTGTATACTTATAGTTATACACCACACCTATTCTGTAACGCATTTCGCCAGACCGTCCAAGCGTAACTTTGACATCTGACGAAAGGGCGGTGCCGCCCCTGCAAAACCGACCGTATGGTTGATTTTGCGTTCAGCCGCATTCTGTGTCAAGCCTCATCTGATCCGCACCCACCACTGCGCCGGGGTGTCGCATCGTGACAGGGCAAAATGGCTGGCTCAACAACAGGGCTGGCCAAAACAAAAGGGCCAGCACGCGCCAGCCCTTTCGATGTTTGCTTTGGTCAAGCGGCTCAGTTCAGCGCGGCATCACTGATCACATGGGTCCATGCGCCTTCCGGCTCCATTGTGATCACCGGCTCTTCACCCGCAGCCAGCAGCGTCGCCACGGTGCGTGCGTAATCATCAATGTCCAAAGCGCCGTTCGATCCGGCGGTCAGCTTGGCCACCTCACCCATCATCCGCTTCTGATGCTCTTCGGTCTGCGCGCCGGTCTGGTCATTGTCCAGAACGATCATTGCCGCCTCATCGGGGTTTTCCTCGGCATATTTCCACCCCTTCATCGAAGCGCGGACGAAACGTGCCATTTTATCAACAAAGGCCGGATCGCTCAGGTTCTCTTCCAGCACATAAAGACCATCCTCCAGCGTTGCCACGCCCTGATCCTCGTATTTGAACGTCACCAGCTCATCCGGGGTCACGCCCGCATCAATGACCTGCCAATATTCGTTATAGGTCATGGTCGAGATGCAATCAGCCTGACGCTGGATCAACGGATCAACGTTGAAACCCTGTTTCAGCACCTCAACCCCGTTCTCGCTTTTGCCATCGGTGGAAATACCCATCTGGCTCATCCAGCTCATGAAGGGGAATTCATTGCCAAAGAACCACACACCCAGCGTGCGGTTCTTCAGGTCATCCGGTGTTTCGATGCCCGCATCCTTCCAGCAGGTCAGCATCATACCGGATGATTTGAACGGCTGCGCGATATTCACCATCGGCAACTCCTTTTCGCGCGCCGCAAGAGCAGCGGGCATCCACTCTACCGTCACATCGGCCCCGCCACCGGCCAGAACCTGCGTGGGCGCAATATCCGGCCCACCGGGCTGGATTGTGACATTCAGGTTCTCTTCGTCATAAAACCCCTTGTCGAGCGCCACATAATAGCCCGCGAACTGGGATTGCGTGACCCATTTCAACTGTAAGGTCACATCATCAGCCGCCCAAAGGGGCGCTGCGGCCATACCCATGGCAAGGGTGGCACCTGTCATCATTTTTTTCATCTTCTCGTATCTCCTTGTTGGTTGTTTATCAGGCCCGTCCTCAATGGCTTTTTATGGGCTCTTGTTCACTTGCGTTGCGACGGATGCCAGAAGGTCACCGCCCGTTCGATCCAAACCACAATACCATAGAACGCCGTCCCGGCGATGGCGGCAACAAAGATCTCGGCCCAGACCAGATCAATCGACAGGCTGCCCACGCCCGTCGAAATACGAAAGCCCATCCCCCGCGTGGGAGAGCCGAAATATTCCGCCACGATGGCCCCGATCAGTGCCAGCGTGGTGGCAATCTTCAACCCGTTAAAGACAAATGGCATCGCCGCGGGCAGGCGCAGCTTCAGCAAGGTCTGCAGATAGCCCGCCGCATAGGTGCGCATCAGATCGCGCTGCATCGCATCGGTTTCGCGCAGCCCCTGCACCGTGTTCACAAGGATCGGGAAAAACACCATCACCACAACAACCGCCGCCTTGGATTGCCAGTCAAACCCGAACCAACTGACCAGAATGGGCGCGATCCCGATAATCGGCAACGCCGCCACGAAATTGCCGATCGGCAGCAAGCCACGGGTGAGAAAGGCCGAGCGGTCGATCAGCACCGCCGCCACAAATGCCGCAGATGCACCGATGGCAAAGCCGGTCAGCGCGCCTTTCACAACCGTCTGATGAAAATCCCCCCAGAGCAAGCCGGTCGAACGGGCAAAGGTCTGCGCCACCGTGGACGGGGCTGGAAGGATCACAGGCGAGACACCAAGCCCCCGCACCAGCCCCTCCCACAGCACCAGCAGGGTAATACCGAACAGAACCGGCACAAAGATCCGCACAAGGCGCGTATCGCGCCAACCGGAATTGGCCAGAACCGCATTCAACGCCCAAGCGCCAAGCCAGAACACAAGCGCAAAGACCAGCCAGCTCATGCTTGCATTCCCATCCGCCGCAGGGTGATGCGCTGGGTCACATCCAGCAGCGTCACCATAGCGCCGGCAAGAATAGCCGCCGCTACCAAAGCCGCCCAGATCGCCAGCGGCGTGCCGAACTGATCCCCGATCAGGATGCGCGCGCCCAGCCCGCTGATCGCCCCGGTCGGCAATTCACCCACGATAGTGCCCACCAACGCCGCCGCAATCCCCACCTTGAGAGAGGTAAAAAGATACGGCACCGAGGATGGCAAGCGCAGCTTCAAAAACGCCTGAAAGCCAGAGGCGTTATAGGTCTTGAGCAAATCAAGCTGCGCATGCGCAGGTGACCGCAACCCTTTGACCATGCCAACCAGCACCGGAAAGTAACACAGATAGGCCGAAATAATCGCCTTGGGCACCGTCCGGTCCTGAATGCCCAATTGCGATGACAACACGATGATCATCGGCGCCAAGGCCACAATCGGCACCGTCTGGCTGATGATCGCCCAAGGCATCAGGCTCATATCCACAACGCGGGAATATACAATCGCCACCGCGCCCAATATGCCCAATGTCGTGCCCAGCGCAAAGCCCCACAGCGTGGATTGCAAGGTGATCCATGCATGATACAGCAGTGACCGCCGCGACATCCCCCGCCCTTCAAGCGCCATCGCGCCTGTGGTCTTCCACAGCTCGGTCGCAACCTGCCCCGGCGTCGGCAGCCGGGGACGACTCATCGTATAGGTCTCAACGATATGCGCCGGGTTGCGCGCCATCAGCAACCAGACCGAAACCTCCTGACGCGCCAGCGCCGTGTCAGGCACAATCTCGGCCCCGGACCGCTGCGCCTGATCCAGCGAAACCCGGATGTTCATTGGCGCCACAGCGGCATACCAGATGCCGACAATCACGGCCAGAACGGTCAGGACTGGCAAGACGTTTCTCATGTTGGCACCGCTTTGGCTTCATTGTTCCAAAAATACTCAAAACCCGGCGCATGATGCAGGGGCTGCAAGATGAGTATTTTAAGAACAATGAAAGGAATTGGTGTTTCTATCTTCCTACGGTACAGGCTGGAGAGCCGATGACCGTGAACGATGAAGGGGGCCGCAACCTTGCCCGAAATGCGGACCGGGCGCGGGGCGGGGCGGGCAACTGCCTCCCTCCGCCCCGGAGCGTTCTTGCGCAGCGGCATGAACCGTCCTTCAACTGTCATAGGCATGCCCCGCCCGCAGCCCCTCGCGGACGCGATGGGCAATTTCCAGAAATTCGGGTGTGTCTCGGATGCCCAGTGGCCGCACGCGCGGCAAGGGGCTGTCGATCACATCGGTGATGCGCCCGGGGCGCGGCGACATGACAACGATCTTGGTGGACAGATACACCGCCTCGGGGATGGAATGGGTGACGAAGCAAATCGTTTTATTGGTCCTTTCCCATAGCTTGAGAAGTTGCTCATTCAGGTGGTCACGCACGATTTCATCCAGCGCGCCAAACGGCTCATCCATCAAAAGCAGGTCTGCATCAAAGGCCAGCGCCCGTGCGATACTGGCGCGCTGCTGCATGCCCCCGGATAATTGCCACGGGTATTTCTTCTCGAACCCGCTCAACTCGACCAGATCAAGCACCCGTTTCACACGTGTGTCCTGATCCGCGCGGCTATAGCCCATGATCTCAAGCGGCAGGCGGATATTGCCGCCGATCGTCCGCCACGGATACAACCCCGCCGCCTGAAACACATAGCCATAGGCGCGCGCCTTGCGGGCCTGCTGCGGCGTGGTTCCGTTCACGGTGATCGTGCCCGCCGTGGGCTGTTCCAGATCGGCCATAACCCGCAGGAAAGTGGTTTTGCCACAGCCCGAGGGACCGATGAAGCTGACAAAGTCACCCTTGTTGATCTCCAGCGATACATCGCGCAGGGCATGGACCGGACCATCGCCGGTCTGAAAGGTCAGATCAAGCCCCTTGGCTATGATCACGGGTGCAGTGCTCACGTCTGTCTTCTCCTGCTGGCCAAACGACTGGCTGGCTGCGGCAGGGCCGATCAAGCCCGATCCGCCTGTTTTTCCGCAAAGGTTGCCCGATATCATATACCCGCCGGAATGTTCATCGGATCGCGCCTTATCATTTTGGGGGCGGTCAGTTCTTTCCATTTGCTCAAGGCCACATTGGCTGACGCAAAGGCAGGGCGCGGTATGAATTTGCCGCGTCCCGGTTGCGGCTGGCTGTTTTGGCCCCATGCCCAGATCACGTCCCCCCGGCTGAGGGTATAGCGGCTTTGCGCCTGCACCTTGAACCCCTCGAAGACATTGTAATCCAGAACAGAATGGTGGTTTGAGGCCGAAATCGTCTTGGTGATCTTGGGATCCCAGACCACGATATCGGCATCCGCCCCTTCCACAATCGCCCCCTTTCTGGGATAGATGTTGAGGATCTTGGCCACATTCGTGCTGGTCGCCGCAACAAACTCGTTCGGCGTCAGGCGTCCCGTCTCCACACCCTCGGTCCACAGCACCGCCAAGCGTTCTTCCAACCCGTTGGACCCGTTCGGAATGATGCGGAAATCATCGCGCCCGGCGCGTTTCTGCGCGGTGCTGAAGGCCGCGTGATCTGTCGCCACCACCTGCAATGAGCCGGATTGCAACCCCGCCCACAGACTATCCTGATGCGCCTTGTTGCGAAAGGGCGGGCTCATCACGCGGCGCGCGGCATGGTCCCAATCCGAGTTGAAATATTCGGACTCGTCCAGCGTGAGAAACTGGATCAGCGGCTCGCCATAGACGCGCATCCCTTTCTGCCGCGCCCGCCGTATCGCCTCATGCGCCTGCTCGCAGGACACATGCACGATATAGAGAGGCACCCCTGCCGCATCCGCAATCGTGATCGCGCGGTTCGCGGCCTCCCCTTCGAATTCCGGCGGGCGGGAATAGGCGTGCCCCTCCGGCCCTGTGACCCCCTGATCAAAGTATTTCTGCTGCATCTCGGCCACCAGATCGCCATTCTCGGCATGGACCATCGGCAGCGCGCCCAGCTCTGCGCAGCGCTTGAAGGATGCGAACATCTCGTCATCCTCGATCATCAGCGCGCCTTTATAGGCCATGAAATGCTTGAAGCTGTTCACCCCCATATCAACGGCATCTTTCATCTCGGTAAAGACGCTCTCGTTCCAGCCGGTGATCGCCATGTGATAGCCAACATCCGTGCAGATCTGCGGCGCGCTTTTGCGGTGCCATTCGTTGATCGCGTTCTTGATGCTGCCATCGGCGCCCGGCAGGCAGAAATCCACGATCATCGTGGTGCCCCCCACAGCCGCCGCCCATGTGCCGCTCTCAAACGTTTCCGCCGCCGTTGTCCCCATAAACGGCATTTCCAGATGCGTATGCGGATCAATCCCGCCGGGGATAACATAGGCACCCTCGGCATCGATATAGTCATCACCCTTCAGATCGGGGCCGATCTGCTTGATCACCTCACCCTCGATCAGCACATCGGCCTTCCATGTGCGGTCCGCGGTGCAGACCATGCCGCCCTTGATCACCTTGGTCATCTCAATCCTCCTTGTCGCGCAAAGCGGTGCCATCCGGCCCCTGCTTCTTCTTGCTTCAAATATCCATAGACCCGGCGCGCCTCAGTCGGCCACGCCTGCGGTTTCCACCACCGCATGCAGCAACACGTCACATCCCGCGCGCGCCCAGTCCTTGGTGATCTCTTCAGCCTCATTATGGCTCAGACCGTCGACGCAAGGCGTCATGATCATGGCTGTCGGGGCCACCCGGTTGATCCAGCAGGCATCATGCCCCGCGCCCGAGATGATATCCATATGGCTATAGCCCAGACGCTCTGCCGCCGTGCGGATCGCGGTCACGCAGCCTTCATCAAAAGCGGGCGGATCAAAGAACCCTGCCACCTCGGCGTCAAAGCTACAGCCCAATGCCGCGCATATGCCGGGGCCCTTTTGCATCAGCTCTGCGACCATCGCCTCCAGCGTGTCCAGAACATGGCTGCGGAAATCCACCGTGAACACCACCTTTTCGGGGATCACGTTGCGGCTGTTGGGATAGACATCGATATGCCCGATCGCGCCCACCGCGTTGGGTTGGTGCTTCATCGCGATCTCGTGCACCAATTCGGTGATCTGCGCCAGACCGCGGCCCGCATTGCGGCGCATCCGCATCGGGGTTGATCCGGTATGCTGGCCCTTGCCCGTGACCGTGCATTGCACCCAGCGCAGCCCTTGGCCATGGGTCACAACGCCGACATCCTTGCCCTCGGCCTCCAGAATTGGCCCCTGTTCGATATGCACCTCGAAAAACGCCTTCATCTTGCGCGCGCCCACAGGCTCATCACCCATCCAGCCAATCCGCTCCAACTCGTCACCGAAGCGTTTGCCCTTGGCATCGATGCGGTCCTTGGCCCAGTCCTCCTCCAGCACGCCGGCGAATACGCCCGAGGCCAGCATGGCAGGGGCAAAGCGCGTGCCCTCCTCGTTGGTCCAGTTCACCACCACGATGGGATGGCGCGTGCGGATGCCCAGATCGTTGAGGGTGCGCAGCACTTCAAGCCCGCCCAGCACGCCCAGCACGCCGTCATACTTGCCGCCCGTTGGCTGGGTATCAAGATGCGATCCCACATAGACCGGCAGGGCATCGGGGTCTGTGCCCTCGCGGCGGGCGAACATATTGCCCATCGTGTCCAGCCCCATGGTGCAGCCCGCATCCTCGCACCATTTCTGAAACAGGGCGCGGCCCATCGCATCCTCATCCGTCAGGGTCTGGCGGTTGTTGCCACCAGCGATGCCGGGGCCGATCTTGGCCATCTCCATCAGGCTGTCCCACAGGCGGTCCGGGTTGATCTTGAGGTTTTCTCCGGGTGCGGGCATGGCGTGTCCTTCCTGTCAGTGTCATCCGGCGGTCTGGTCATCCACCCCAAAAGGCCCTGCCCGATGGGCTGGCCGCCGTGATATGGGGATGCTTGCGCCTTGTTGCTTTTTTACCATTTGGTAAAGTGACGATTGCAACCTGTGACAGCTGTGTCAAGATTTGTCTTGAGATGCCGGACTGGACGCAAGGTGATACATCCGGTAGCGGTGCATTTTGCAGCATTAGGAAGGGTGGATGAAGGACGCAGCAAAGGCCGGGGGCGCAGGCTTGGGAAAGTCCGTACCGGACCCTGCCACCAAACGCAGCCGGATACAGACCCGCAATCGCAAGCTGATCCTGAATGCGGCGCTCGAGGTGTTTTCCGCCTTCGGGTTTCGGGGGGCCACGCTGGATCAGATCGCGGCCGAGGCGGGGCTGTCCAAGCCCAACATCCTGTATTATTTCGATGGTAAGGAAGAGATCCACGTCACCCTGCTGAACCAGTTGATGGAGACATGGCTGGACCCGCTGGAGCAGATGAACCCCAAGGGTGAGCCGTTGGAGGAAATCCTGGCCTATGTGCGGCGCAAGCTGGATATGGCGCAGCAATACCCGCGAGAAAGCCGCCTGTTTGCCAATGAGATCCTGCAAGGCGCGCCGCGCATGCGGCCACATCTGGAGGCGCGGTTGAAACCGCTGGTGGATGAGAAAGCGGCGCTGATCGCGGGCTGGGCGGCGGCAGGACGGATCGCGCCCGTTGATCCGCGCCACCTGATCTTTTCGATCTGGGCCACCACCCAGCATTACGCGGATTTCGAGGCGCAGGTGCAGGTTCTGATGCCCGATCCTGCGCCTGAGGGCGGGGTTTTTCAGGGGGCTGCGAAATATCTGGACGGAATGTATCGGCGGATGCTGACGGTGTAGACCAGGGTTTCTAAGGGATGTGGGGCGGATATTTTGTCTGTCTACCACCCCCCGCACCGCCCCGCCGTCTTATCCACGATCTATAGGCTGAACAGGAACAGTCCGTTTTGAGCCGGTTGCGGCAGGTCAACTAGCCGCGCAGCGTTGGGCCGCGGGGCGGCGATGCCACCTTG
>JBLRWJ010000069.1:0-14702 GCA_047921315.1 Rhodobacterales bacterium
AAGGCGACAACCTTGCGCCAGCCCAGCTTGCGGAACAGGGCGCGCAATTCATTGGGCGTATCGCGACGGCCTTTGAAATCATAATGCACGGGCTGCTGGATGCCTGTCACAGGACCGCCCAGATACACATTGCCCGCCGTGTTGTGCAGGTAATTCACCGCCGGATGCGCAGAATCATCGGCGCCAAAGACCTGCGCGGCCTCGTGCGCCTTGTTGGGCACCCAACGGTCCGTCACGGTCATCGTGGCAAGGATAACCCCTTCCTGATCGCGCAGCGCGATATCCTGACCCAGTTCCAGCTTCTCGGCAAAGGCCTCAGAAACATCCAGATTGATCGGCATGGGCCACAGTGCCCCATTGGCAAGGCGCATCGTGTTGACAACGCTGTCATAATCTTCCTGCGCCATGAACCCTTTGAGGGGGTTGAAACCGCCGTTCATCAGCAGTTCCAGATCACAGATCTGGCGCGGGGTCAGATCCCAGCTTGTCAGTTGCGCCGCCTCGATCTTGAGTTTTTGCGCACTTTCATAGGAGACATAAAGTTCGGGGATAGGGGCCAGATTGGGCGTATACATGCGTGGACTTTCAATACAGATCAGACAAGAAACCAAAACCAGGACGGACGGGGTATGACCCCCGCAATTGCAGCGCTGGGGCCTGCGTCGTCTAGCGCCTGAAACTGGCAGAATTCAAGCCAACTTTTCGCCGAAACCGAGATTTCGGACCGATGTGGCGCATTTTTGCAGTCAGTTGGGGGATTATTCCAGATGTTCGGCCAAAAAGCGTTCAGCGTCCAGCGCGGCCATACATCCCATCCCGGCCGAGGTCACGGCCTGCCGGTATTTGTGATCTGTCAGATCGCCCGCAGCAAAGACGCCGGGAATTGATGTCTCGGTCGTGCCCGGTTTAACGGTGACATAGCCACCATTATGCAATTCCAGCACATCCTTGACCAATTCATTGGCCGGGGCATGGCCAATCGCCACAAAGACGCCCTTGCAGGGGATTTCGGTGATGGCCCCGGTCTCGACATGTTTGACCCGCACGGCGCTGACACCTTTGGGATTGTCTTCGCCCACAACCTCTTCCAGTTGATGAAACCATAGCGTTTCGATCTTGGGGTTCTTGAACAGCCTGTCCTGCAGGATCTTTTCCGCGCGCAGGCTGTCGCGCCGGTGGATCAGCGTGACCTTTGAGGCAAAATTGGTCAGAAACAACGCCTCTTCCACCGCCGTGTTGCCGCCGCCGATCACCACAATCTCTTGTCCGCGGTAGAAAAAACCGTCACAAGTCGCACAGGCGGACACGCCAAACCCCTTGAATGCCTCTTCCGAGGGCAGGCCCAGCCATTTGGCGCGCGCGCCCGTGGCAAGAATCACCGCATCGGCAGTATAGGTGGTGCCGCTGTCGCCTTTGGCGACAAAGGGGCGCGTGGTCGTGTCCAGTGACAGGATGATATCGCCGATAATCTCGCATCCCATGGCCTTGGCATGGTCCTGCATCCGTATCATCAGGTCCGGGCCCTGCACCTCGGTATCGCCGGGCCAGTTTTCCACCTCGGTGGTTGTTGTCAACTGACCGCCCGGTTCGATCCCTTGCACAAGGATGGGGGACAGCATGGCGCGGCTGGCATAGACGCCCGCGGTATAGCCTGCTGGCCCCGACCCGATGATCAGAACCTTGGTGTGTCGTGTCTCGGCCATCTGGGTTACCTTTGTCCATGTGTCGGTGCTGCGCCCAGCATATAGACTTGACAGGCATCGGCGCAAACCCCCTTGGCCGATTTAGCCAAGGATCGCCGTGCGCTTGGCCAATCAGGGGTCACGCTGGGGTGATCCGTAATGATGTTGCGCAGGGGTGAAATATTATTGCGTGCGCTGGTGGCAATGCTATAACAACTCGTCCTCAAGGAGAGCAGAACCATGGCCGGAACGCGGCTTGACCCGATTGATCGGAAAATTTTGGCGGAATTGCAGGCCGATGGCCGCATGACCAATGTCGAACTGGCAAAACGTGTTGGCATTTCCGCGCCACCCTGCCTGCGTCGCGTCCGCACGCTGGAAGAGGCGGGATATATCCGCGGCTATCACGCCAATGTTGATCCAAGGGAGCTGGGCTTTGAGGTGCAGGTGTTTGCCATGGTCGGGCTGCAAAGTCAGGCCGAGGCCGATCTGAGCGCCTTCGAGACGCGCTGCCGCGCCTGGCCGCTGGTGCGTGAATGTCACATGCTGAACGGCGAGGTGGATTTCATCCTGAAATGCGTGGCACCGGACCTGAGCACATTTCAGTCATTCCTGACCGAGCAACTGACCGCCGCCGACAATGTCGCCAGCGTCAAGACAAGCCTTGTCATTCGCTGCGCCAAGGACGATCCCGGTGTGCCCTTCGACATCCTAGAGGAACGCCTGAACCGCTCTGCCTGAAGCGCCACCCCCTGAACCGCTCTGCCTGACGCCGCTGCAGCCTTATGCAGCAGTCAGGCTGCGCAGCGTTTCAAGCGTGGCGCGCGGATGTGTCAGCGGCCCGAAATCATCCAGTGACCGGATATGCGGGAACAGCGATAAAAACAGCGACAGCATGTTTGGCCCCATCCGCTGTTCCAGCCCGATACCGGGGTGAAAGCTCTCCATCTCGATCCCCGAGACCTTGATCGAGGCGTGCTTGTCCAGACAGAGGTGATACACGGTGACGGGGCGGGGGGGCGTGATCCTGATCGTGCTCATCCCGTCCTCGAAATCGGCAACAGGTGTCAGGACATGGCCAGACCGCGCCCCGGTGCCCTGCAGTTCACGCAACGCGGCAGGGCGGTGCAGCATCCGTGCGCCCGGCCCGGCCATCACATCGGCCATCGGGCGGCCCATCCCGAATGTATCGGCCATGATGCGCGTCATGCGGGTTTGATCAGGGGTTTCGACAGGCGCATCGGGCAAAATGGTCATGGAGCCGATCCACTGCACGGGGCGAAAGCCAAATTCCGTGGTTTCAATCTCCATCCCTGGCAGCAAATCCTCGATCGCGCAAAGCCCTTGGGACGTGCGCAGCAAGGTGCCCCGCGCAAAGGCCGAAAACGCAGCCTCGAACAGCGGTGTCGCCGGGGCCACATGGCGGCTGGTGTCTATGTCACCATTGGGCGCAAGAACGCTGACCTCGTAGCGGCGCATGACAGGCATTTTGCGCGGCGCTGTCATGGGCTGTGCTTGCCTGGGCTGTGTCGGCAAGGGGCGGCGCATCGCCACCGGGGAAAGGGCACGGCTCTGCTCTGCCTGACGCGGCGCTTCGCAAGGGGGTGCTTTTGCCACGATATCACGCTGGTCCGGCAAGGCGGCAGATGATATTTGCGGCCCACGTGCGAGGGTAATTCCGGAAGACGTCTTTTGGGTTGCCAGAAATCTGGCAGAGGGGGCATCGAATCCCATGCGGTTCACCATTTGTTGGCGTCGCAGTCGTGTCGGCCCCCACCGACAACAACGAAAGGACTTTGGTTTCAGGTCTCTCGTAGTAGGTTGACCTGACCCAATTCCGCCTTCTTTGTCAAAAAATGTGGGCAATCTGTGGCGATGTCCGCCTAATCCCGGTTTCTGCGCGGCTTTGTTTCAAATTTTCAAACAAAGCTGCCACAATTTGATTCGCCCTATGATTGTGGCGAAAATGTGGCGCGCCACGCATCGCCGCGCATCGCAATGTCGCCGTGACCGGCTACTTTACTTTCGCGCAATGCCTGATACCGCAGTGCCTTCACTGCAAAACCGCGGACCAAAAAAAGACCGCCCCCTAGGGGACGGTCCGGGCACGCATGAAAAGGAGGAGGGACTGATCAGGCGTGACGCGCGACCTTTGGAGAGTTGCGGCGAGTGACGATCATCGCCGCCCGGCTTGTGCCGCGCTGCCAAGGCAGCGATGTTGCGGCCAGTTCTTTGCTTTTGGCGGTTTCAAGGACCGATTTGATCCAGCGTTTCTGTTTCATATGTCGTTTCTCCATTCTGGGTCATGCCTGCCCGGCAGGCCGGTACGCCGCGTTTCTAGAAACAATGTGACCGATCAATGCGGCATTGTTTTGACAATGACGAAGGCAATCATGTGGCGGCAGGTGATTTGCGCGAACGCGCAGGGCAAGATTTGTCTGACTTTATAAAAATATATTAAAATCAACGAATTGATGAAATATGTTGAAACAGTTTTCCTGATTTATACGTATTGTTCACGATTTGAAGGGGGTATTTATAAGCAAAATGCCGCAATCTTGCCCGATTACAAGCGGATCGACGATATCAGCCGCCCGTAATCCGCCTCGCCTGCATGGGTGGCGCGGCGATAGGAAAAGAATCGCGCGGGGTCGGAATAGGTGCAATGGCGCGTCCATTCGGCATGGCCGATACCGGCTGCGCGCAAACGGTGCAGGCCATAGCCGGGCAGATCAAACATCATCCGGTCGCCCGCACCTTGGGCAAAAAAACGGGCGGTTTCTGGATCATGTGCCAGAAAATCCGCCAGAAAATCCGGCCCGACCTCATAGGCGCGCTGGCTGATGGTGGGGCCGATCACCGCCGTGATCGCCGCGCGGTCCGCGCCCAAAGCCTCCATCGCGTCCACTGTGCCCTCCAGCACCCCGTCCAATGCCCCGCGCCAGCCCGCATGCGCCGCGCCGATCACCCCTGCGGCATGATCGGCAAACAGCACCGGCTGGCAATCGGCGGTCAGGATCGCCAGCGCAAGACCGGGGGTGGCCGTCACAATGGCATCGGCGCGCGGCTTGTCCTGCACCGGGCCTGTCACATGCGCCACCGTGGCGGAATGGACCTGATGCACGGTGATCAGATGATCCGGTGCAACCTGCATCGCCTGCGCCACCCGCGCCCGGTTGATCGCCACGATCTCGGACTGGTCCGAAGATCCGGACCCACAGTTCAACCCCTGAAACACACCGGAAGACGCCCCGCCGCGGCGGGTGAAAAACCCGTGCACACAAGGCGTCAGCATATCAGATGTCAGGATTTCGAGGGTCATACAGGTCTTAGATCTCCAGTCCGGGGGGCGGTGTGCCGCCTTTGGGAAACAGCGCCACCACTTTAAAGAGCGTCCCCATTTCATCGGGATGCGTCAAGCGCCGATGTGCAGCGACATGGGTCTCCAGCGCCTTTGCGGTCAGGTTTCCAGCCAAAGCCTGTGCACGGGCGGTAATGCCCAGCCGTTCCAGAAACACGCCTTGCGGGGTCACGCGGGAATGGGCGCAAAGCAGGCCGCGCAACAAGGCCTCGAAATCCACATGCGCGGTCAGATCGGCAGCGCCCGGTGCCTCCAGCGGATCACAGCGCGCATGGCCGCGCATGGCTTGCAACGTATCCCCCAAAGACCGCCAGTCGCCGTAATCGATGATCAAGGCCGCGCCGCCATGCTGCGCAATCCGTTGGCCGATCGCCTGCATGACAGGCATGGCCGCAGGGCAGATTTCCACCAGATCGCCATCGGCGGTATCGGCCAGCCGATGCGCCAAAGCGTCCTGTGCGCTGGGGGCGCTGCGGCCAAAGGCCAGTGTGGCGTCCTTGATGCCGATGCGCTTCTCGCTCCATCCGGCCCCGTCGCGGATGAATTGGCGGATGGGCAGGGCGTCAAAAAACTCGTTCGCAACCAGCCACAGGGGCATCTGCGGCAATTCCCCGGCATGGTCATGCCATGTGATACGCCCATCCGGGTACAAGGCACCTATCGTTGCGGCCTGTCTGGCCCGCAGCACGGGGGACGCCTCGACCAGATGCAGGTGCAAGGCGGCATGAAACCCCGGCACCCTGCGCGTGGCGCGCAGGATATCCGCCATCAGCGTGCCGCGCCCCGGCCCCAGCTCGGCCAGCGCAAACGGCGAGGGCGCGCCCTGATCCAGCCAGTTTTGCGCCAGAGACAGGCCGATCATCTCGCCGAACATCTGGCTGACCTCGGGCGCGGTGATGAAATCCCCCGCCATGCCGAACGGATCGCGGGTTGTGTAATAGCCCAGCGTCGGATGCAGCAGGCATTCGGTCATATAATCGGCCACGGATAACGGCCCCTCGGCCGCGATCCGTGCCATGATATGCCGCATCAGCGCGGTCATGCAGGGGCAAGGGCCACGCGGCGGCGTGCCAGCACGATCAGCGCGATCCCCGCCACAAGCATCGGCAGCGACAGAACCTGCCCCATGGTGATCCCGGCCTCACCCAGACGGATCACATGGCCCATCGGGTTCTGCGGCGTGATGAATTGCGCATCGGCCTGCCGGAAATATTCAACCACGAACCGCGCCGCGCCATAGCCCGCCAGAAAAACACCGGTGATCTGCCCCGGCACCTTCAGCGCATCGCGCCGGAAGGCCAGCCACAGCATCACCGCCAGCAACAGCGCGCCCTCAAGCCCGGCCTGATACAACTGTGACGGATGCCGCGCACATAGGCCGACAACGCCCGCGCAATCCTGCGCCGCTGCCCCCGGAAAGACCACGCCCCACGGCATGTCTGTCGGACGGCCCCACAGCTCTGCGTTGATGAAATTGGCCAACCGCCCCAGCATCAGCCCCACCGGCACACCCAAGGCGATCGCATCGGCAGCGGCAAGGCGCGGGATCTTGTGACGTGCGGTGAAGATCCATGCGGCCACAACAACGCCCAGAAACCCGCCATGAAAGGCCATGCCGCCCTGCCAGACCATCAAGATCTGCCCCGGATTGGCCAGATAATAGGCGGGTTGATAAAAGAGCACAAAGCCAAGACGCCCGCCCAGAATGATGCCGATGATGATCCATGTCAGCAGATCCTCGATCTGCACCTTTGTCATCGGGGGCACATTCCCGCGCCACAGCGCAGGCCGCCGGATCGCGGCAAGGCTGATCTGCCATGCGATGATGATACCCGCGATATAGGCCAGCGCATACCAGCGCAGCGCCAGTTCGAAACCGAACAGGGTGATCGAGAAAATCTCGGGGGCGATGTCGGGAAATGGGATCATGGCGCGCATATGCGTCTGTCTGCCTCGGGGCTAAAGGATCGTCAACCTTGTGAACTGCCGGATAGCGGCCCATATAGGGCCTAAAGGTAACGCTGGAGAGCCGCAATGCAGACGCGCAACAAAATTCTGGATGACATATCACAACTGATGACAAATGCGATGGGCGTGGCCCAAGGCGCCAAGGACGAGGCCGAGACCGCGATGAAATCCATGATCGACCGCTGGCTGGCCGATCGTGATTTTGTCACGCGGGAGGAATTCGACGCGGTGCGCGCCATGGCCCAGAAAGCGCGCGAGGAAAACGCCGCCCTCAAGGCGCGGCTGGACGCGTTGGAAACCAAGGGCAGCTGACGCAGGCCGGTCACGTCCGGACAAGAAATGGCGCGTGCCCCCGGCGGGGTGCGCGCTTTTTTATGCGCATATCCTGCCCCCCCAAAGGCGCGCATCGAAGCCAGGCCTGGATTTTGGATATTTAAGGCAAGAAGAAGCAGGCAGGGCGATACGCCTGTGGATTGATCATGATGCTGTGGCATTGCATGGATCATCCACAGTTTATTGGGGTTATCCCCAAGATTTAGCTTTACAGACCATCCCGACAGCCCCACCATATATGGTAGGGACGCGGGGAATAGCCTCCGTTCTTTGAGCAGGCACCTAGCAGTTGGGGCGCGTGATCGTCCAAACGCTACAGGCAGAGAGGTGGCGCAATGGCACTATCTGAGCATTACCTAGAGGATGAGATTCACCCCATCGATATCGTCGAGAATATCGCCGAATATCACGATTGGGATTTTGACCGGATCGGTCAGGATCAGATCGCCATGGCGGTTGAGGGGCAGTGGCGGACTTATTCGATCACGCTGGCATGGTCCAGCTATGACGAGACGCTGCGCCTGATCTGTACCTTCGAGATGGAACCGCCAGAGGCGCGGTTGCCGCAGCTTTACGAGACATTGAACGCGGTCAATGATCAGTGCTGGGCCGGCGCATTCGCCTTCTGGGCGGCGCAAAAGCTGATGGTCTGGCGCTATGGTCTGGTGCTGTCGGGCGAGCAGATGGCCAGCCCCGAGCAGATTGACACGATGATCAATGCCGCTGTGATGAGCGCGGAACGCTTTTATCCGGCCTTCCAGCTTGTCGTCTGGGCAGAGCAATCGCCAGCCGAGGCTATTCAGGTCGCCATTGCAGAGGCCTACGGGCGCGCGTAACACTGCCCCCCGACGCAAGATTGCCAAGGGGGAATTGACATGGATATGACAGAGCTTGGCCGCAGGGGGCTGGTCCTGCTGGGCTGTGGCAAGATGGGATCGGCCATGCTGGCGGGATGGCTGGCGCGGGGGCTGTCGCCGCAAGGGGTCTGGGTGATTGATCCGAACCCGTCTGACTGGCTGCGCGGGACCGGCGTGCAGATCAATACCGCCTTGCCGACAGAGCCTGCTGTGGTGATCGTGGCAGTCAAGCCGCAGATGATGGGTGATGCCCTGCCGGTTCTGGCGGCAATGGGCAATGGTCAAACGCTGTTTGTGTCGGTTGCCGCAGGCACCACCATCGCGCGGTTCGAGCAGATATTGGGGGCGCAGACGCCGATCATCCGCGCCATGCCCAACACGCCCTCTGCCGTGGGGCGCGGGATCACGGCGATGATTGGCAATGCCCATGCGGATCAGGCCCAGACAGATCTGGCCGAGGCGTTGCTATCGGCTGTTGGTCAGGTTGTCCGGCTGCAGGATGAGGGCCAGATCGATGCGGTGACAGGCGTGTCAGGCTCTGGCCCGGCCTATGTGTTCCACCTGATCGAGACAATGGCCGCCGCAGGCGAGGCGCAGGGGCTTGCCCCTGATCTGGCCTTGCAACTGGCGCGGGCCACGGTGGCGGGCGCAGGCGCGCTGGCCGAAGCTGCGGACGACACGCCCGCGCAGTTGCGCGTGAATGTCACCAGCCCCAATGGCACCACGCAGGCCGCGCTTGAGGTTTTGATGCATCCCGAAACCGGCTTTCCTGCGCTGCTGGCACGCGCGGTCAAGGCCGCGACTGATCGATCCAAGGAGTTGTCGCGTGACTGAGATTACTTTTGACGATTTTCTGAAAGTCGATATCCGCGCTGGCCGCGTGATCCGCGCCGAACCTTTCCCTGAGGCGCGCAAACCCGCGATCAAGCTGTGGATCGATTTCGGGGCCGAGATCGGAGAGAAAAAGACATCGGCCCAGATTACCACGCATTACGCGCCGGAGGGGTTGATTGGCAAACAGGTGATGGCGGTGATGAATTTCCCGCCGCGCCAGATTGGTAAATTCATGTCCGAGGTGCTGGTTCTGGGCGTCTCGGATGCGCAGGGCGCTGTTGTGCTGCTGGCCCCCGATCTGGATGTGCCGCTTGGTGGAAGGATGCATTGATGCCCAAGGTTCTGATCAGTCGTCGCCTGCCCGATAGCGTGCTTGAAGCGGCCCATGCCATGTTCGATGTGGAGTTGCGCGACAAGACCGCGCCCATGTCTGCGGCCGAGATGCGTGCCGCTCTGGCGCTATATGACGGGATCATGCCCTCATTGGGGGATCAGTTCTCGGCCGAGATTTTTGCCGAATTCGGGCGCCCCCGCTGCAAAATACTGGCCAATTTCGGCGTAGGCATCAACCATATCGATGTCGAGGCGGCGCGCGCGCATGGCGTCAAGGTGACCAATACCCCCGGTGCCGTCACCGATGCGACAGCAGATACCGCCATGACCCTGATACTGATGAGCGCCCGCCGCGCGGCTGAGGGGGAACGGCTGGTGCGCGCAGGTGCGTGGGGCGGCTGGCACCCGACGCAGATGCTCGGCCTGCATGTGACGGGCAAGACCGTGGGCATCGTGGGCATGGGCCGCATCGGGCAGGCAATTGCGCGGCGGTGCCATTTCGGGTTCGGGATGGAGGTGTTGTTCTTCAACCGCTCCCCGAAAAGCACGGAGTTTCCGGCGCAGCAGGTCGATAGCCTGACCGATCTCGCCGCCAAGGTGGATATTCTGGTGATCGCCACGCCGGGCGGGGCCGAGACGCGGCATCTGATCAGCGCAAAGGTTCTGGAGGCGATGCAGCCGCATGCGCATCTGATCAATATTGCCCGTGGCGATGTGGTGGATGAGACAGCGCTGATCGCGGCGCTGCAGGGCGCACGGATTGGTGGCGCGGGGCTTGATGTCTACGAGTTTGAGCCGCAGGTGCCGATGGCGTTGCGCCAGTTGGAGAATGTCACGCTGCTGCCGCATCTGGGCACCGCAACATTGGAGGTGCGCGAGGCGATGGGGCGTATGGTGCTGGATAATCTGGCGGCGCATTTCGCAGGCGATCCGCCGCCCAATCTGCTCTGATCAGGGGCAGGGCGGTCCATATCGGGCGTGCTCATTGATCTTGACCTTGCGCGGTGGCTGGGATGATCTGGGGCACTATCAGAAAAAGGGGGGTGTCATGTATCAGCCAGTCATCAGCGGAACCGGGGTGTTCACACCCGCGCAGGTCATCACCAATGACGAGCTGGTTGTCGCCTTCAACGCCTATGCGGATCTTTATAACGCCGAACATGCCGATGCGATTGCAGCAGGTAAGGTGGCGGCGAAGGAGCATTCCTCGTCTGATTTCATCTTCAAGGCCTCCGGCATCGAACAGCGCTATGTGCTGGACAAGACCGGGATACTTGACCCGCATGTGATGCATCCCTTGTTGCGCCAGCGCAGCGATGACGAACCCGGCATCATGGCGGAAATGGCGCTGGATGCGTGTAACAAGGCATTGGTGATGGCGGGGTTGCAGGGCGCGGATATTGATCTGGTGATCTGTGCGGCCAGCAATATGGAACGCGCCTATCCCGCCGTTTCGGTTGAAATCCAGCACCTTCTGGGCGCGGGCGGCTTTGCCTTTGACATGAATGTGGCCTGTTCCTCGGCCACATTCGGCATACAGGCGGCGGCTGATATGGTGCGGGCGGGATCAGCGCGGCGGGCGATTGTGGTCAACCCCGAGATTTGCTCTGGCCATCTGGAATGGCGTGACCGTGATTGCCATTTCATCTTTGGCGATGTCTGCACCGCCATGGTGATCGAGCGGGATGAGGATGTGCAGGGCGCGCATTTCAAGATCCTGTCGACCCGTTGCGCCACGCAGTTTTCCAATAATATCCGCAACAATAACGGCTTTCTGCGCCGCTCGCGGCCTGACGGGGTGCAGGACCGGCGTGATATGCAGTTCATGCAGAACGGGCGCAAGGTGTTCAAGGAAGTGGTGCCCATGGTCTCGGAGCATATTCTGCACCATCTGGAGGATGAGGGGCGCAAGCCTGATCAGTTGCGCCGCCTTTGGCTGCATCAGGCCAATAAGTCGATGAATGACTTTATCGGTCGCAAGGTCTTGGGCCGTGAACCGGAGCCGGGCGAGCAGCCCAATATCCTGCAAGATTACGCCAATACTTCCTCGGCCGGATCAATCATCGCCTTTGCCAAACATTCCGATGATCTGAGGGCAGGGGATCTGGGGCTGATCTGTTCCTTTGGGGCGGGCTATTCGGTTGGCTCTGTGTTGATCCAGCGCGCCTGATCAACGCAAGCGTGCCACCATACCCGCATCCGGAAAACAGGTGGCGGGCTGGCCTGTCGCGGTTTGCCATGCCCCGATGGCGCGGCGGGTGCGAAACCCCGCCAGACCATCCGCGCCGCCAGTATCATGCCCCATATGTTCAAGCGCGGCCTGTATCAGCGCCACATCCGATCGCATCAACCCGCTGACGCTGCGCCACTGACCGTGAAAATCGCCCATACCATAGGCGATGCGGTCTCCGACATGGCCCACAAACAGCGCGTAGAGATCGGACATGTTATAGTCCTTGAGGACATAGAAATTCTGCGTCACCACAAAAGCAGGGCCATAGCGCCCCGCTGGCATCAGCAAAAACCCTGTGCGCGGTAATTCCTGTGTCGGAAAGGCCCGCCCCCCGATGCGGGTGACGCCCATGCGCGCCCAATCTGCAAAGCTCCGCCCCTGATCCGGCCCCTCCAGCGCGCAAGACACGGATGCGGGCACTGTCACCTCGAAGCCCCAGTCGCGCCCCGCTTGCCAGCCATGTGCCGCCAGATAGGCCGCGATCGAGGCGATGGTATCCGCCTGCGACCCCCAGATATCAATGCGCCCGTCACCATCGCCATCCCTGGCATATTTCAGCACATTGCTGGGCATGAATTGCGGCTGTCCCAGCGCGCCTGCCCAGCTTGACCGCAGCCCCCGTGCGGGCGCAAGGCCTGCCTCTACCATGCGCAAGGCGCTGACCAGCTCATCGGTGAAATAGGGGCTGCGGGTTGACATAAAGCCTTTGGTGCCCAGCACCGCAAAGGCATCATGCGGAATCGCGGCGCGGCCAAAGGCGGATTCGCGGCCCCAGATCGCCAGAATGATCCGCCCCGGCACGCCGCTGCGCTGCTCGACCTGCGCCAAAAGGCTGGCATGGCGGCGGGCCATGGCCACGCCATCCCGCGTGATGCCCGCCACGGTGTTGCGTGCGAAATAGGCGGCGGGCGCACCAAATTCGCCTTGATGTTGGGCGCGGGGGCGGGTGGTGTCAGCACCGGGGGGCACCAGATCAGGCAGATCCCATAGCAGGCTGACCCCGTCAAAGGCCGCATCATGCGTGCTGCGTCTGACCCCTGCAGCGCGCGCCATCGGCCAGACAGTTTGCTCCAGCCAGACGCGGAAATCACGCTCTACCGTGGCACGATCCTGCGCATGGGCGCGCTGTATGGGAAGCACCAGCAGGGACAGGATCAGGGTCAGAACCACAAGGCGCATGCATCGCTCCATAACATTGTCGCAGCCTATCACACCGATTCCGCCCCCGTCAGCTGCGCGGTTGATCGCCCACAGCCTCGCGCCAATGGCGGCGGCACAGGCTGACATAGGTCTCGTTGCCGCCGATCTGCACCTGCGCCCCGTCCCGCAAGGCGCGGCCTGTGGCATCCTTGCGCACCACCATCGTGGCTTTGCGCCCACAATGACAGATTGTGCGCACTTCGCGCAACTCATCCGCCAGCGCCAGCAATGTGGCAGAGCCGGGAAACAACGCGCCGCGGAAATCCACCCGCAGACCATAGCACATCACCGGCACGGCCAGATCATCGACCACGCGGGCAAGATCCCAGACTTGGTCAGGCTCCAGAAACTGCGCCTCGTCGATGAAAATGCAGGCGGGCGCATCATGGGCAAGCCGTGCCTGAATGCGGCGGAACAGATCATCGCCGGGCGCGAATGTATCCGCATCCTCACCGATCCCGATGCGTGAGGCCACGCGGCCCAGCCCCGCGCGCCCGTCTACTTGCGCGGTCAACAGATAGGTCTGCATCCCCCGTTCGCGGTAATTATGCGAGGCTTGCAGCAGCACTGTCGATTTGCCAGCGTTCATGGTGGAAAAATGGAAATATAGCTTGGCCATGGTGTAAGGTTCATTGCGTCTTGTGTTTGATTGCCCTCAGATCGTCACCCCAAGGCGTGCGGCGATGATGCGGGACCAAAGCCAAGGCATAGCGCGTTCATCGAAGGGGGGAAATGCGATTGCATGCAATCCGCGTATCAGCCCCTGACGATACCAATCGAAACGGAGCCTTGACCACGAGCAGACATGCGGCAGCGCATGCCTTTTACAAACCCGTCGCAATGCTGCCAGAAAACTGGCCTTGCCCCCTCCAAGAACAAGATCGCAACGGGCTTCACCAAACCCCGCCGGAGAATCGGGGACACTCGTAAGCCCTGCCACCAAGTGCAGACAACCCGAATACTAACCTAAGGTCGAAAAAACGTTAAGAAAAAAACTATACTAAAGATGTGTCATATCAATTGACGCAATTTTGCCACATTTTCCGACATCATCAGAGGTTTGCATATTTTCTTGGCATTCACGAGCGGCCACCCAGCCGCTCGCCCCTAGCCTTGCAGGGGCATAACGCTGAAATCACCCTCTTCGCGCGCACGCATAGCGAGAGCAGCCGCATGACTGCCTGCCGCCGTCGTGAAATACGGGATCTTGTCATAAAGCGCGACTTTGCGGATCTCGCGGCTGTCTTCCACGGCTTGGCTGCCCTCGGTCGTGTTCATCACCAGCGTGATGCCACCGTCCTTCAGCATATCAACGATATTGGGCCGCCCCTCGTAAACCTTGTTGACGATCTCGCAGGGGACACCGTTCTCTTGCAGCCACGCCGCGGTCCCGCGTGTGGCCACAATCGCCAGACCCAGCGCGATCACGATCTGCGCCGCGTCGATCATTTCAGCGGTCTTGTCCGCGTCACGAATCGAGATGAACACCTTGCCCTCGCGCGGCAGATCTGTGCCCGCGCCCAATTGCGCCTTCAGGAATGCCAGCGGGAAGGACACATCCCAGCCCATCACCTCGCCGGTGGAGCGCATTTCCGGCCCCAGAATCGTATCGACACCGGGGAAACGCGCAAATGGCAGCACCGCTTCCTTGACCGAGAACCAAGGCATCGCGGGATCGGCCAGCGTCAGCGGATCGGCCATCGGCAGGGTGCCGGGCTTGGCGTCCTTTGGATAAGGGCCGCGATGCGGGAAATTCGACATCGGCTCGCCCGCCATCAGGCGCGCGGCGATCGATGCAATGGCGCTATCGGTTGCTTTGGCCACGAATGGCACGGTGCGCGATGCCCGCGGGTTCACCTCGATCAGATAGACCTCATCGTCCTTGACCGCGAATTGCACAT